>RSAS01000681.1 GCA_003934145.1 Candidatus Viridilinea halotolerans
TCGCTGTTGAAGTTGAGGGTGTAAGTACCCAGCAGATGGTTCACACTCACGCTGGTGAGCGGAGCGCCCGGCGTCATCATGGCCAAGCCGAAGCGCGTCGACTCGGGGCGCGTGCTGGTGGTGTAGTAGAGGCGGTAGTTTAGTCCCTCCTTGAGCGCCCGCACTGCCCAGAGGTAATCAAAACCGCCGGCGTTGATCGAGTCATTCACACCTGTCCAGACAGGCAAATTGGGATCGTTGCGTGTCCAGTTGATCCCGTCGGTCGAGACCATGTAGCCAGTGGTATAGACGGAGGGGTAGTTCGCCGCTTCGTACCACATACGGAAGATCGCGCCATCTTTGATGACGGTAGGAACGCCAAGATTGTTTTCGTCAAACGTGCCGACTGGCCCTGGGCCGGTCGTGGAGCCGTTGGGTAACGTGGCTACGCGCGTCCAGTTGATGCCATCGGGCGAGAGGGCGAGGCCGACGCTGAAGCGGTAGGCGGGAGTTGTGGCGACCCCTTCGTACCACATGCGATAGCAGACGCCACTGGTGCGCCCGCCCTCGCAAGGCAATTCCGAGCTCGCTTGGTCAAGGATCACGCTCGGCGCAACAATGTAGCCGGAGTCGAACTGACCGGCGATGCCGGAGTGGCGCAGCACGGCGTTACCGCCTTCTGGCCCGACCACACGTGTCCAGTTACGACCATCGGTCGACTCGGCAAGGCCGATACCGGCAATGGTGGTGGGATCGCTAAAACCGGTGTACCACATGCGATAGGTTTCGCCCACGCGGATGATGCTCATGGTCGAGACGCCATCGCGGTCGAAGGCACCGACCACACCCGATGAACCAAAGACCGCGCCGCCGCTCAGTGGGCCAACGACGCGCTGCCAAGTGATGCCATCCGCCGAAAGGGCGTGGCCGATGGCCCGTTCGTAGAAGGGTGCGGGGCCGGTGCCGACGTACCACATGCGGTAGCAGAGGCCGCCATCGGTGCGTCCATTCTCGCAGGGGCGAGCGACAGTCGCTTCATCACGCAGCACCTGCGGCGGGAAGATTTCGGTTTGATCGAAGCTTGTACCCGTACCGCCACAGTTTTGACCCATCGTGGCGAAGATCGCGCCGCCGAGTCCGGGGCAGGCTGGGTTGGGCACAGGTAGCCATGGCTGCTCACCAGGCGGTGGTGGCGGCACCGGGGTGGGAAGCGGCGTGTTGGTCGGCGTGAGGGTCGGTGTGCTAGTCAGCGTCGGCGTG
>RSAS01000697.1 GCA_003934145.1 Candidatus Viridilinea halotolerans
TTCTTCTGTTCTTCTGTTCTTCTGTTCTTCTGTTCTTCTGTTCCCCTGTTCTTCTCACGGAGTAAAACCCATGACCACCCTCTCAGTCGTCATTCCCGCCTACAATGAGGAAGACGGTATCGAAGCTATTGTGGATCGTATTTTGGCTATTAAAGATGACTTGGCCAAAGTGGGCGTTGATGGATTGGAGTGTATCGTCGTAGATGATGGTTCGCAGGATCGGACGGCGGAGATTGTGCAGGGTTACGGCGAGCGGGTGCGCCTGATTCGTCAGCAGAATAAGGGCTACGGCGGGGCGTTGAAGACGGGCTTTGCGGCGGCGCAGGGCGAGTTGCTCGGCTTCCTTGATGCCGATAGCACCTATCCGCCCGAATATTTCCCTAAAATGTGCGAAATTGCGCTTGGTGGTGCCGATCTTGTAATTGGGAGCCGTATGGCCGGGGCGCACAGCGAGATGCCACTGGTGCGGCGCATAGGCAATACGATCTTTGCGACGATGCTCTCGGTGGTGGCGGGGGTGCGCATCAGCGATAGCGCTAGCGGCCAGCGCGTATTGCGCCGTTCGATCCTGCCGCGCATTTACCCACTGCCCAACACGCTCGATTTTACGCCGGCGATGAGCACGCGCGCCCTGCACGAGAACCTGAACATCATCGAGACCCCCATTCCCTACAAGGAGCGCTCCGGGCGCAGTAAGCTCCATGTGGTGCGCGATGGTCTGCGCTTCACCAAGTCGATTGTCTGGACGGCGCTCACCTATAACCCCGTGCGCATCTTTGGTGGCGTGGGGCTGATCATGCTCATATTGGCGCTCTTGATCTTGGTGGCGCAGTTGGGTGGCCAAGTGGCCGGCTTGCTCAACGATTGGTCTTTCCCACAACTCTTTGGCGCACTCGTACTCGGTGTTGCTGGCACGACTCTCTACACCACCGGCACAACCTTTAGCTATGTGGTGGCGCTCTTTCATCGGACGCACATTCGTCAGGGGTTGTTTGGTAGTCGAGGGGCAGGACGGCGCATCGAGCGCCATTACTGGTGGCTCGGCTTCCTTTCCATCCTCATCGGCTTTGGCGTCTACCTCGCCGCTGTCGTCTTCAACCTTACTGATCCAAGCCTGGGAGCTTCGTGGTTTGCGCCCGTACTGAGCGCGTTGCTCGTGCTTACTGGCGTCCAGTTGGTCAGTGCTTGGGCACTCGCCCGCGTGCTGGCCGAACTGAGCCGCCGTGACAGCGAGAAGGATGCCGATCTGAAGTGGGCCGAGGAGGTTGCGACGGTGGTGGCCCAGCGCGTGTGAGGGGCGAGGAGGCGAGGGGAGGCGAGGAGGCGAGGGGAGGCGAGGAGGCGAGGAGGCGAAGCCTCCTTCGGGTGGGGGTTCGGGGGAGGCGAAGCCTCCCCCGGAAAGCACCTCTTCTTGCGCGGTGGCGGCGAAGCCGCCACCGCGCAAGAAGAGATCCTTGGGGCGTAGCCCCATTCTCTAGCGCAGCGTATGTACGAAGCATTCAACAACTGGAGCTACGAGAATCTCGGCCAATGGCACTATGCCATTGGCTACTTGATTGTGCTGCTCAGCCACAATTGGCCGATCATGGCGGCGCTGGCGGCGAGTTTCTGGTTTGGCGTGAAGGCTTACCTGTGGCCTACGCGGTGCAACGTGAGTTGGCTGCTGACGGCGCTGCTCTTTGGGCTTGTGTATGAGTATGATAAACATATTGCCACCGAACTCCATGCAGCCGTAGATTTCCTGTTTGGTGCCGAAATAAGCTTCTGGAATGAGCCCTTCCACCGCTTGGTCGGGCCGGTTATTACTACACTTTTGTTAGCTAGTGCTATCGGAATGCTGGTACAATCAATAAGGTTAAGTATTTTGGCGCGGCGTGCCCGAAGACCTGTTGCGGTGGTAAGCTCTCATGGGCGCCAAGTTTAGGGGCCTGCGGCCCCTAAAACCCCGCCTGACGCAAAGGCGCAAGGGCGCAAAGTTTTTTGCGGAGCTATGCCAAACCTTTGCGGCTTTGCGCGAGCCTACTCGAAAGGTATTGGGGTATGGCAGTCGCCCCTGCGTCCCCATCGGGAGGCATACCTTGAGTAGGGTGCCGTGCCACGTAAACGACGAACCGCAGAATCCGCGCCGTTGGCGCGTTACAGGAGGAGTGTGGTGTTATGAGTGAACAAGATCAGACCCCCGCGAGCGAGAAGCAGCGTATTGCGCCTGGCGATAAGGCGAGCAGCATTAAGCTGGTGGCCCCCGCCAAGGCGACAGAACGCGCAGGCGAGATTCGTTTTGTTGAGATGGCCCGTGAGCGCAGCCAGCGCCTTGATGTGCTGGTACTCAACCCACCCTCGCCCGATGGCGATCTCTTCCTGCGCGATATTGCCCGTGTGGGCCGCCGCACCCGCGATGGCATTATTTGGCCCCAGACCGCCTTGGCGCAGATTGGTGCGGTGGTGAAGGAGGCGGGCTATAGCGTCGAAGTTGTGGATGCCATCGGCCTGATGATGGATTGGAAGAGCTTTGAGCAGTACATGTGGCAGAAGAAGCCGCGCTACATGATCATTCATGCGACGGCGCCGACGCTGACCAATGATATGCGTACCACCTTCATTGGTAAGGCGGTGGGCACGGTCAGTATGGCGATTGGCACCCATGTGACGCCGATGACGCGTGAGACGTTGGAAGCCTATCCGACGCTCGATATAGTGGTGCGCGGCGAGCCTGAGATGACGATTGTGGATGTCATTCGCACCCTTGATCGCCAAGTTAACGAAGAGCATGGCGATGAGACGGTGTCGGTTGGCAATGCCGATCTGACCGCCCCCTGGCGCAAGCTGCCCTTCCCCGATGCTTCCTACCTGACCACGCGGGGGCGCTTTTTGGGTATTGCGCCGCAACTCGTTACGCGGGCACTGCGTGAGACGTTGGGCATCGGCTTCCGTGATGAGCATGGCGAGATCAAGATCAACCCCGACCGGCCCTTCATTGAGAATCTCGATAGCCTGCCGATCCCGTTGCACGACCAGTTGCCCTGGCGCAAGTATAAGGTGCCGATTGTGGGTGGCCCCTACACCTTTGTACTGACCAGCCGCGGCTGCCCGGCGGGTTGTCGTTATTGCATCAAGCATGTGACGTATCAGTCGAGTGTGCGTCACCGCAGCCCGCAGCACGTCCTCGAAGAGATGATTATGCTGAAGAAGATGGGCATGCACCACATCCACTTCGAGGCCGATCTCTTTACGGTGAATAAAGAGTTTGTTTACGATCTCTGCAACACCATCATCAAGAATGGCATTCAGTTGCGCTGGAGTTGCAATAGCCGCGTAGACTTTGTAGACGAGGCGGAACTGCAGTTGATGCACAAGGCGGGCTGCTTCCTGATCGCCTGGGGCTTGGAGAGCGGCAGCGAGACGGTGCTGAAGCGGGCGCGTAAAGGCACGACGGTGCAGCGCATCCAGGAGACGATTGCGGCGAGCCATCGCGCCGGGATCATGAACTGGGGCTACTTCATCATCGGGCTACCTGGCGAGACGGTGGACACCATCCAGCAGACGATTGCGCTCTCGAAGCGGCTGCCGATTGACATTGGCCTCTTCCACATTGCGACGCCCTACCCCGGCACGCCCTTCTACTACGAAGCGGTGGCGAATGGTTGGATCAAGATGAATCAGTGGGAAGATTACGACATGTACGCCCACACCGTCTTGAACTACCCGCACCTCAGTTCGGACGACCTGGAATACTGGGCGAAGCGAGCGGCGCGCGAGTGGTCGCTGCGCCCCGGCCCGATCAAGACCTTCCTCAAGGGTGCCGCGAATCCCGCTACTCTTGGCCAACTCTGGACGATTGGCATCAACCACATCAAGTGGATGAGCGGCAGCATTCGCAACAACAGTGCGCGTAAATTGGCCGGATCAGGGGACTGAGAAGAAGCCAATCCGCTGGGGGTTGGGGGGCATGGCCCCCGAAGAAGCCCCTCCGGCGGGGGTTGGGGGGCATGGCCCCCGAAGAAGCCCCTCCGGCGGGGGTGGGGGGCATGGCCCCCGAAGAAGCCCCTCCGTCGGGGGGGTTGGGGGGCATGGCCCCCGAAGAAGCCCTTCCGGCGGGGGGGTTGGGGGGCATGGCCCCCGAAGAAACCCCTCCGGCGGGGGTTGGGGGGCATGGCCCCCGAAGAAACCCCTCTCCTAGCGCGTAGCGCAACCAAACAGAATTTATGGCAAAACCACTTCTCACAGCCCCTGCCGAGGCAGGGGCTTCCTTATGGGAGCGGGTGGCGCTCGCCATCCTTGTCGTGTTGGCGCTGCTGTTGGCGCTGATCAATCTGCCCTATGCGCCGCCGACATGGTTTGATGAGGGATCGCACCTGCATGTACCGAAGACGCTGGTGCGTTTTGGGGTGTATGCCGATATAAGTAGTGAGGGCTTCCGCTACTTTGGGCCGACGATTGGTGTGGGGCCGACGGTGATGCTGCCGATTGCCTTGGTCTTTCAGGTGGCGGGGGTGGGCTTGCTACAGGCGCGCCTCGTGATGGTGACCTACTTGGCGTTTGCGTTGCTGGGACTTTTCGCCTTGGCGCGACGGCTCTATGGGTTGCAGGTGGCGCTCCTGGCGCTGTTGCTCGTCTTGGCTTCGCGCACGCTGCGCTTTGAGGGCATGGTCGAGTACGGGCGCCAGGCGTTGGGTGAAGTGCCGGGCATGGCCTTTCTGCTGGGCGGACTGCTGGCCTATGCGTTGGGCTTGTACAAGCCTGAAGCGCGGCGGCGCTACGCGCTGCTCGCTGGGTTGTCTTTTGGTTTGGCGCTGGTGACGAAGAACCAGTTTGTGCTGATCGTCCCGGCGACGCTTGGCATTTTGGCGCTACTCGATTGGTTCTACTACCGCGCTGGCGACTGGTGGCTACGCCTGGCACCGCCGGTGATCGCGGTGGCATGCTTTGGGGCGTGGACGGTGGCGATGCTCGCCTTTTTTGGCCCGGCGGGGTTTAGCGAAAACCTGGCCAAGACGCGCCAAGCGGCGGGTGGGGCGATCTTTGTCTTTGATCCGGAAGCGACACGGCGGGCGGTCGTCTATCTGGTGCAGGTCTATGGCGGCTTGCTGGTGCCTGGCTTGCTCTACAGCCTGTGGCGCAGCCGCGAGCGCACGGCGGAGGGGCTGGCGCGCTTGGCGCCGAGCCTGATGGCGCTACTCTGGCTGATCTGGTTTGTGACCTCGTTGGGCTGGGCGCGCTACGCCTTCCCGGCAGTGATTCTGGGGAGCCTCGCGGTGGCGCGCATGGCTGCTGATCTGCTACACGAACTCTACGCGCGCCGCCAGCGTTTGGCGTTGGGTGTGGCCATGCTCTACCTGAGCGGCGCGATTCTGCTACCCTTGGGCCTGACGGCGCAGGTAGTGTTGAGCCCCAAGGACGCGGCGCAGCGCATGGCGGCGTTTATGGATGGCAATGTGCCGTTGGATGTGATTGTGGAGACGTGGGAGCCGGAGATGGGGCTGCTCACCGACCACAACTACCACTACGTTCCCATCGAGTTGCTCGACCCGGCGGTACGTCGGCAGTGGCTGGGGGGCCCGCCGGTGGCCTATGATGGCTTGGAGGCGGAACCGCCCTTTGTGTTGTTGGGGCCGTTCAGTGGTTATACGGCGATCTATCCTGATGATGTACTCGAAGAGGAGTACGAAGTCTTGTACGGTGCCGAGCCGTACTTGTTGTTGCAAAGGGTGGGGGAGTGATGGGGGGGGAGGGCTTGCGTGGGAACCTGATTCTCGCGCACACCTTCCCCTTCCCTGTCATCATTCGCCCGCAGGCAATTTAGCAGTCCGTTACTGCATCGGGCTAGAGTGGGAGTGAACCGTTGCCATATTCCCATAAGGCTGAGCTATGCGCCGTCCGTTGCTGATTTTTCTGATCTTGCTGGTAAGTTATGCCTACGTTTTGCCACGTTGGTCGGATTGGAACCAGAATTCGCGGTTGAATCTGGTGCTGGCGATGGTTGATGATGGCACGGTGATTATTGATCGCTATGTAGCT
>RSAS01000396.1:0-1812 GCA_003934145.1 Candidatus Viridilinea halotolerans
GTGCGGGGGAGGCGCAGCCTCCCCCGCAGAACCCTCTTTGCTGCGTGTTGGCGGCGTAGCCGCCAACACGCAGCAAAAAAGAAGATCAGTCGGCGCCTTCAAAGCCGTGGGCGAAGCCGTGGCTGGTGCGGTGGGCGACGGGCGCGGGGCGGGCTTTGCGCTTGAGCGTGCCCCAGATGGGAGCGTGGAGGGCTTTGTCGATGTCGCGGGCGAAGTTGACCATGCCGCTGAAGCCGGCGTAGGGGCCGGTGTCGTAGGTGTGGCCGTTGACGAAGGGGACGCCGAGTTTGTAGGCGACGTACTTCTCTTTGTTGCCGGAGATGAAGAGGTCGGGGCGGCGGCGAACCAGGATCTCTTCGATCTCGGGCACGTTGGGGTTGTCGATCATCATGGCCCCGGGGCTGATCTGCTCAAAAATCTTCTCGTAGTCGTCTTCGTGGCCAAAGGTGGTGGCGGCGGTCACGGTCTCCATACCGAGTTCGCGCAGCAACTCGATCCAGTGCCAAGCGCGCGGGCCACCCTGGTAGATGAAGACGGTCTTGCCCTGGAGCCGCTCGCGGTAGTAGTCAATCTTGGGCTGGATTTTGGCCATCTCGTTGGCGAGTACGGCTTCGGCTTCGGCTTCAAGGCCAAAGACGGCGGCGGTGTCGCGCAGGGCTTGGGACATGTGTTTGATGCCCCAGAGGGTGACGTTGATGTAGGGGGTGCCGTACTTCTCCTGCATCATGTCGGCGATGTAGGTGGCGGAGCGCTGGCAGTGAACGACGTTGAGGGCGGCTTTGTGCATGATGCGCAGCTCGTCTACGCCGACGTTGCCGGTGAAGCGGGTGAGGATCTTGAGGCCGATGGCCTCGAAGAGATACTCGAAGGTGCGCAGGTCGTTCTTGATGTTGTAGTCGCCGACGATGTTGATGGTGCGGCTGAAGTCGCCTTCGGGTTCGACCGAGCCGACGAGCTGGCGGAAGATGGTTTCGTTGCCGACGTGGTGGCCCATGGATTGACTGACGCCCTTGAAGCCTTCGCACTCGAAGAAGACGACGGGTTTGCCGATAATCTCTTCGGCCTGTTTGGCAACATCGCGGCCATCGTCGCCGATGAGGGCGGTGGCGCAGGTGTTGTAGACGAAAACGGCTTTGGCTTCGGGGAATTCGCGGCTGGCCTCGATGATCGACTGGAGCAGCTTCTTTTCGCCACCAAAGACGATGTTGGTCTCCTTCATATCGCTGACAAAGGTGTACTTCATATGGAAGTCACTGTCGGCGAGGTGGGGGCGGTAGCCCCAGGAGAAGAAGGCGCAGCCGATGGGGCCGTGAGTGAGCTGAATGGCATCCTTGACGGGGCCGCCGACGACACCACGGCAGCCAGCGTAGGTGCAACCACGCTCGGTCATGTCGCCAGGCGTGGTGGCGGAGTTGCTGGAGATGAAACAGTCGCTGCCGTCACCGCGGCGGCAGCCGCCTTCAGCGGTCTTGAGCGCAATATGGAGCGCCCGGTCGGGCAGGGTGGCGTTGCATTTCAGTTCCATGGATGTTCAATCCTTGATTGGTTATGCTTGTGGGGTTTTGCGGGAACCAAGTTCCCGCGCCCTTGGGGGGATGCACGGGAACCAGGTTCCCGTACCCTTCGTGGGAACCGGGTTCCCACACCCTTGGGAAGATTCACGGGAACCATGTTCCCGTACCCTTCGTGGGAACCGGGTTCCCACACCCTTGGGGGGATGCACGGGAACCAGGTTCCCGTACCCTTCGTGGGAACCAGGTTCCCACACCCTTGGGAAGATTCACGGGAACCATGTTCCCGTACCCTTCGTGG
>RSAS01000396.1:1912-6008 GCA_003934145.1 Candidatus Viridilinea halotolerans
TCCCACACCCTTGGGAAGATTCACGGGAACCATGTTCCCGTACCCTTCGTGGGAATCGGGTTCCCACACCCTTCGTGGGAACCGGGTTCCCACACCCTTGGGGGGAACTGGGTTCCCACACGCTACCCATTGCGTTGGGCCAGAAACTTGGGGATGCAGACCTGCTCGCTGGGTGTCGGGCCGCAGCCCTCTTCGCCGGGGACGCCGATGGCGTCGGCGCGGCAGCGCTGACAGTTGCGGAACTGCTCGATCACGTCGGCGCAGGTGTTGCGCACTGCGTTGACCTGCTCGACGCTGGGTTCGGTGAGGTGGGCGAACTTGGCCAGGGGGAGCATGGGGATGATGTTCATGATGTAGGCCCCGCGCTCCTTGACGGCGTGGGCGATGTCGAGCATGTGCTCGTCGTTGACGCCGGGGATGAGTACGCTGTTGACCTTGACGAACATGCCGCGCAGGGCGGCTTCGCGCAGCCCTGCCATCTGATTCTTGTGGAGCAGGGCGAAGGCCTCGGGGCCGCGATAGGTTTTGCCGTGGTAGCGGACGTGGGCGTAGATCTGTTCGCCGATGCGGGGATCAACCGCGTTGATCGTGATCGTAAGCGTCGAAATACCGGCACGTTCGATGGCATCGATCCGATCAGGCAGCAACAGGCCATTCGTCGAGATGCAGCGCGTGAGTTGGGGAAACTCCTCTTTGGCACGCTCGAAAGTGGTGATGGTGGCTTCATTAGCGAGGGCATCGCCGGGGCCAGCCACACCAAGGACACGCAGCCGCGGATCGCGCGCCACCGCGGCACCAATCGTCTCTAGCGCCTGATCGGGCGAGACGACACGCATGGTGACACCGGGACGATTCTCGTTGGGGCAGGCGTATTTGCGCACACAGTAGTTGCACTGAATGTTGCAACGCGGGGCAACAGGAACATGGATGCGCCCGAAGCGAAAGTGAGCGCCACGGCTGTAACAGGGGTGGGTCTCAATGTCTACTTTGGGGATACAACTGCCTTGGCAGGCGCTGGCAGGGGGAGCGGCTTGCATATGAGGAGCCTTTCTGGTGAACCAGGGATTTCGTGGTGGGAGCGGGCCGGTTGACCCTCACCCCCTGGCCCCCTCTCCCGCTTGCGGGAGAGGGGGAACGACGTTCCACGGCTGTGCCGTTCCGCGTGAAGAGAGATGGAGACGTTGAGAACCTTCTCGCATCCTCACGTCCTCGCCTCTTCGCGTCTGAACTCAATCCAAAATCCCATAGTCACGCATCAAATCCTCCAACTCGTCCTGGCTGATGGGAGTGGGAATGGTGAAGTCCTCGTTCTCCTGGATCTTGCGGGCGAGGGTGCGGTACTCACCGGCCTGGGGCAGTTCGGGATCATAGTCAATGACGGTCTTGCGGTTGATCTCAGCGCGCTGGACGTCCTTGCTGCGTGGAACAAAGTGGAGCATCTTGGTGTTGAGGCGCTTCGCGAACTCAGTGACCATCTCGAGTTCGTTCTCGACCATACGCGAGTTGCAGATCAGGCCACCGAGACGGGCATAGCCGCGCTCGCCAAACTTCTTGATGCCTTTGGCGATGTTGTTGGCAGCAAAAAGGGCCATGTATTCGCCAGAGCAGACGATGTAGATCTCTTCGGCATAACCCTCGCGGATAGGCATCGCAAAGCCACCACAGACCACGTCACCGAGCACATCGTAGAAGACATAATCGAGGTTATCTTTGTAGGCACCGAGGGTTTCGAGGGTTTGGATGGCGGTAATGACGCCGCGACCACCGCAGCCGACGCCAGGCTCAGGGCCACCCGACTCGACGCACTTGACATCACCATAGCCTTTGACGAGCACCGTATCGAGCTGCACGCTTTCGGGGCCGATGTCGCGCAGGGTATCGAGGACGGAGGGCTGGCGCGTACCGCCGAGCAGGAGGCGCGTACAATCGGCCTTGGGGTCACAACCAACAACCATCAATTTGTTGCCCATCGAAGCCAGGGCCGCCGCCGTATTCTGCTGTGTGGTGGACTTGCCGATGCCACCCTTGCCATAAAACGCAACCTGACGCATGGTGATGCTCCTTCTTAACCTGACCGCTGGTAGACTAGCAACAACAAAGACAGCCGCACTCCAAGGATATGGAGGCGGCTGGGCAGGTGTATCCAGCTCGGGAAAAACCCAAGCGATGCACCGGCGCTTACGCCGCCGTTGCGGTGGCTTGGATCGGTGCCAGCGACCCAAGCCACCTCGATACATACGGTGGCGTAAGCAATGATGCAGACATGTGCTATGATGTCACTGCATCGGCGCTTACGCCGCCGTTGCGCAGTTCCCCTACCGGTGCCAGCGGTGGGGGAACCCCTTTTTGACCGACCTATTCGCGTGAACCTGGGCGCTTGGATTGCGCTTGGTCATACGAATTGTCGGCCAACTTGCTGCGTCGTTGCAGGCAAGAGCATCAACGGTAAAGACTGAAACCCCGTCTTATACCTGCGCTACACACAACATGACGGTGCTGGTGCGCGTGACCGTACAGATTTGACCTGTGCGGTCTTTTACGTTCTCGGGGCAGTAGGCACCCCCATAGGGGCCGAGTTTGGCTTGCACCAACGCTATCCTGCATTCCAAGTCCGCGTGGACTGCGCGACCGTTGCACCGTCGCTTTTCATTTTCCGTCATTGGGTATGTGCTGAGTATAGCACCATAGCATTGTTTTGACAATCCCATGCGTCGCTTATTTAGTTGAGAAGCGTTAATTCTTTGAATTTTTAATTTATTGTGATAAGATGAACAAAGAAATTTATGAAGCTATTTGTGCTTTTTGGAAGATGTATCCTATGGAATATGGCGGTTTGTCTAAAGGTTGAAGGGGGTATTTGTACAAAGTGTACATAAAAGAGAATAGAGGAGAACCATGTTCTCCTCTATTCTCTTTCAAGGGAAAATTTTTCGGGGGCCATGCCCCCGAACCCCCGCCGCAAGGCTCGCCAGCGGGAACTTAGTTCCCGCGCATCCCTCCGCCGGACGGCGGGGCGTGGGGGAACCAGGTTCCCCCACAGGAGGGTGCGGGAACCAGGTTCCCGCGCATCCCTCTGCCGGACGGCGGGGCGTGGGGGAACCAGGTTCCCCCACAGGAGGGTGCGGGAACCAAGTTCCCGCGCATCCCTCCGCCGGACGGCGGGGCGTGGGGGAACCTGCTTCCCCCATAGGAGGGTGCGGGAACTAGGTTCCCGCGCATCCCTCCGCCGGACGGCGGGGCGTGGGGGAACCCGGTTCCCCCCCATCCCCTAACGTTGCACCAGAGGCAAAAAGACCAAATGTTCTTCAATGGGCAGAGGCACGCGCAGCGTGCCCGCCGAGGGCGTGTCGAGGGTGACAACCAGATCGCGCACGGCGATCAGGCTGAGGCGGTTGAGAGTGACTTGGATGGTTTGTTGGGTTTGATCGGCGGCGAAACTGAGGGGCACATGGTTGACGAGCAGGTCGCCGTCGCCGGGTTGGCGTTCGGCGGTGATGGTGTAGTGCGCCGCCATAGCCCCTTCGCTGCCGTTGCTGCGTGTAACATTAAAGCTGAGCGTGACGCTGTAGGGATTTGTAGTG
This sequence comes from Candidatus Viridilinea halotolerans, assembly GCA_003934145.1. Lineage (GTDB taxonomy): Bacteria > Chloroflexota > Chloroflexia > Chloroflexales > Chloroflexaceae > Viridilinea > Viridilinea halotolerans. Next base: position 5,494 of record RSAS01000396.1, read on the forward strand.
AGGTTGGGCGTGTTGAGGCTCAGGTTGCCGGGGCGTACCGCCCGCAGCGTTCCGCTGAGTGTAATCTGGCGTGTTGCGCCGGGCTCGTCGCTCACTACGTCAAGCACGCTTTGGTAGCTTCCCGCTGTAGTGGCCGCGAGGCTCACGCTGATGCTACAGGTTGCGGCAGGGGCCAGCAGGTAGGGCAGTGGCCCACACGCGGCACTGGCGAGGCTAAAGTCGGCGTTGGTGAGGTTGAACGCCTCCAGCCTAATCGGAACCTCGCCCCCATTGCTGATGGTAACGGTCTGACTCATGGGAAAAGCGCGATCGCTCGGTTCGTCAAAGTGCAGTTCGGCGGGGGTGAGCCGCAGGCTCATCGTGGGCGTGGTGGTGCCTACGCCGCTCACCGGCACGAGGTTGGGGCTGGTGGGGGCGTTGGTGGTCAGGCTGAGCGTGGCATGGTAACTGTCCGTGATCGTCGGGGTGAAACGCAGCGCGAGGGTGCATTGGCTGCCGCTGGCGAGCATGGCCGG
>RSAS01000816.1 GCA_003934145.1 Candidatus Viridilinea halotolerans
CGCCGGGCGGGTGAGTTTGTGGGGGCCAGGCCCCCACGCCCCCGCCGGGCGGGTGGGTTTGTGGGGGCCAAGCCCCCACGCCCCCGCCGGACGGGTGGGGTTTTGCGGGGGCCAGGCCCCTTCAAAGGGTCTCACCTGTTATGGGAAGGGCTTCCCAATGCGGTAAAACGCCTCATGGGTGCGTGCCAACACGTAAACTGCATTGGGACGGGCCAAACCGGGGCTGCGTACCGCAAAAAGCGGCAGTTTATCCCCATTTGGTGAAACCCTTTGAGGGCCAGGCCCCCGCGCCCCCGCCGGACGGGTGGGTTTTGCGGGGGCCAGGCCCCCGCGCCCCCGCCGGAGGGCTTAGCTTGATGCCCAAAGGAGAGACCATGCGTCGCATAGACATCACCTTCAGCCCGATCATGGAGATGCTCGACGAGGGCTTGCAGATCTACCGCCGCCATTTTGCGCGCTTTATGATCTTGGCGGGCTTGGCGGCGTTGCCGACTGTGTTAGCGGTGATCGTCTTTGTCTTTATGGTTGAAGGGCGTAATTTTGATTTTGTCTTTTTGCTCTTTTTGGCACTGGGCTTAGTCATGCTGCCCGTAAGTTTCTACATTATGGCCGCGCTGAGTCGGGCGGCGCTGCTTGCCGCTGCCGACAAGCCGGTGCGCCTGCGTCGCGTGTTGGCCTTGGGGCCGCTGCGTGTACTAGGCATGGGCTGCTATGGCACGTTCTTTTTGCTGGTCATGACGATGTTGATGAGTATGTTTACATCGCTTGGTTTTTGTGTCATCTATGTTATTTTCATCGCGGGCTTTTTTGCGCTTAGTTCCGTCGCCAATGTGGGGGTCGTAGGGGAGGCTGCAAGCTTCCTAGGGGGCGCGGCCATCCTCTTCGCCTTTGTGGTGGGCTATATTGCCAGCTTGGTGATCAACGGTGCCGTCTATGGTAGCACCGTATACGCCTTACAACCCTTTGCTCAAGAGCAATTGAGTTTTAACCAGAGCATGCAGCGCAGTTTTGATCTGATCGGCTATCGTTTTGGTGGAAACCTGCTGGCCTTTCTCTGCGCCAGCCTCGTCTTTGGGGCGACAGCGCTGGCCGCGACGCTCGCCGTTGGCGTCTTTGTCCCCTTGCCGATCCTCTTCCTGCTCGGTAACGACTCCGTGGTAGCGCAAGCGATTGCGGCCAGCGCATGGATCGTTGCCATTGCCGCCGCCGCGCCGCTGCTGCCAATCTGGATGGCGCTGCTCTATAAACGCCGCCGCGCCGTCCGCGAGGGCGAGGAGCTTGCAGCGCAACTTGCCGCGCTGCCGCGCTAGGTTTCTGGTGGTACAATTCTTTTTTGTTGGGAGGTGGCGGCTACGCCGTCACCTCCCCGTCGGGCAGCGGGAGGATGCGAGGGAACCAGGTTCCCTCGCGCACCCTTCCCCCACCCCGCCGGGCAGCGGGAGGATGCGAGGGAACCAGGTTCCCTCGCGCACCCCTAGTGCGGAGCAACCATGGAGCGTATTACCGTCGTAAAAGTTGGGGGCAATGAGCTTGATGATCCCGCTTTTTTGGCTGGGTTGAGTCGGGCGGTGGCGGCGTTTGGCCAGCCGCTGGTGTTGGTGCATGGCGGCGGGCGCGAGATCACGGCAGCCTTGGATGCGGCAGGCTTGCCGGTACAGTTCATAGAGGGGTTGCGCGTCACCTCGCCTGAGGCGATGGCAATTATGCAGCAGGTGGTGTGTGGTACGATCAACAAGCGCGTAGTGACCAGCCTGCTTCAGGTGGGTGTGCGTGCCTTGGGGTTGAGCGGCCTCGATTTGGGCCTGTTGCGCTGCGAACCCCATCGCCCCGCCGGGGCCGATCTGGGGCGAGTGGGTCTGGTAACGGCGGTGGAGACACCCGCGATCCACGCGATGCTTGCCCAAGGTTGGCTGCCCGTCTTTGCGCCGGTGGCGCTTGGTGCCGCCGACGGGTTGAGCTACAACGTCAACGCCGACATGGTGGCCCAAGCGTTGGCGGCGGCGCTGCCCGGCGCTGAACTGCTCTTCATTAGCAATGTGCCTGGAGTGTTGATTGATGGTGAAGTTGCACCTGATTTGGATGTAGCCGCCACCGACGCCGCGATTGCCAGCACTGCCATTCATGGCGGCATGGTACCCAAAGTGCGCGCCGCGCTGGCCGCTCTTGAGGCTGGCGCCGCCTCGGCGCGCATCACCAACCTGGCGGGCTTTGCCACGGGGGGCACACGCTTTAGGGGTTAGGGGGTGCGCGAGGGAACCAGGTTCCCTCGCGCACCCTGACCGCCGTCGGGCGGGGGGTGGGGGCATGGCCCCCAAAAAACTTTTTTTGTGGCGTTTTGGCGGCGAAGCCGCCAAAACGCCACAAGGTTGTAGCCAAAAATCATGAATGCAAGCCCCTACCTGATTACCGGCGACATCTTCCGCGACCTTGCCGCGCACGAACGCGCCGAGGTGGAACGGCAGATCGCCTATAACCTCTACGCCCCGGGGCATGGGTTTCATACGCCGAACGAAGTTGGTGAACAGATCTTTGTGCTGCGTTCGGGACGCGTGCGCATCTATAAGCTCTCGCCCGAGGGGCGCGCCTTGACCTTGATGCTGCTGGAGCCAGTGACTATTTTTGGCGAAATGGCCTTAGTTGGGCAGGCGCTGCACGACACCTTCGCCGAGGCGCTGAATGAGTGTGTGATTGGCGTGATTGGGCGCGATACGCTGCGACGGATTCTCGAACGCTACCCGCCGGTGGCGCTCGCCTGCATGGAACTGATGGGCCAGCGCCTACGCGCCATGGAACACAAATTGGCCGATATTGCCTTCAAGAGTGTGCCGCAGCGCATCGCCAGTCTGCTCTTAAATCTGGCCGGGGTGGGCACCAGCAACCCATCGCCCCACGACGAGCCGCTTAGTGTAGTGCGCTACACCCACCAGCAGATCGCCGACATGATTGGCTCCTACCGCGAAACGGTTACCAAGGCGCTGGGTGAGTTGCGCGAAGCGGGCATCATTCGCGTCGAAGATGAAGCCCTGGCGCTGGTGGATGTTGCCGCCCTGCGGCGCATCGCCATGCGCTGAGGCGTGCGCCCGCCCGCCGGGGGGGCGGGGAAGGCTTCGTCTCCCCCGCAGATCTTCTTTTGCGTTGCGTGTGGGCTTCGACAAGCTCAGCCAACACGGAATGAAAAAAGGGATATGGGGAAAACCTGGTTTTCCCCATATCCCTTTTTTGCGCCAAGCGCCAATTAGCCGTACAATCGCAGCGTACCACTTTAGCAGAATTGCGTTATGCACCAGCCAAGCCTCAAGACCGTGAGTGTCTTTCGTCGCCATTATGGGCGGCGCTATACCGAGTTGCCCGTTGATGGCATTGATCAAACAGCCTTCTTTATTAGTTGCGCTGATACTTTTATGCGTCCCGAACACTACGACCTGCGCCCCGGCGATATTGTGCGCTGGCGCCAGGAGGAGGGCTATGTGGAGGCGGTGATCAGCAACGTTACGCGTGAACCGAAAGCGGTGCGCGTGGCGCTGCATGAGTGCCATGCCCTCCCTGCCGATTTTTTTCCTTACTAACCCACGCCGGGGGCATGATAAGACCTCACAGGTCTGCTCTTCTGCACTGGAACGCCATCAGCAAAGACCTGTGAGGTCTATGCTCTCCCTTATTCGAAAGGTATTGGGGCATGATCCCAAACCCTCTCTTTTTGTTGCGCATTGGCTTCAACAAGCTCAGCCAACGGGTAACAAAAAACATAAGGAATCATCAATGCAACGCAACTACCACCGTTGGCACAGTCCCTCGTTGGGGCGCGATATGGAACTGTTGATTTTTGGCCATGCCGGTGCTCCGGTCATCGTCTTTCCTACTTCCCACGGACGCTTTCACGAATTTGAAGATCGCGGCATGGTAGCTGCGTTAGGCGAGCAAATTGAGCAGGGGTGGTTCCAACTCTTTTGCGTGGATAGTGTCTTTGGCGAGAGTTGGTACAACTATACGCGCGATACCGATGCGCGAATGTGGCGCGAGGAGCAGTATGAACACTATCTGCTTACCGAATTGCTGCCGCTGATCCGTCAACTCAACGCCAACCCCTACCTGATCGCCACCGGCTGCTCGTTTGGGGCCAGCGAGGCGGTCATCTTTGCGCTGCGCCACCCCGGCGTGGTCAATCGCGTCTTGGGACTTAGCGGCCTCTACGATATGCGCCGCTTCTTCAGTACCTACACCCAAGGGCTCTATTTCCATAATCCTGTGGATTTTGTGCCCAACTTGAACGATACATGGACACTGGATCGCCTGCGGACAACCGATTTTATTCTCGTTACCGGACGCGACGACCCCAACGCCTGGTCGAACGAATTACTCTCGAGTCAACTTTGGGAGAAGAACGTCGGCAACGCACTGCGCCTCTGGGATGGCTGGTGCCACGATTGGCCCTATTGGAAGGAGATGCTGACGTGTTATATTGGCGGGCATGATTGATACCCGATAGCCGATACCCGATAGCCGGTACCCGATAGCCGATACCCGATAGTACTACAGTGGCGGGGGTTGGGGGGCTTCGCCCCCAAAAAACTCTCCCGGCGGGCGGGGGTTGGGGGCTTTGCCCGCAAGAAATTCCTCACATTCATTGGCTATGGGCGCTGCCCCTCTCTACAACTTCAACCACGCGCGCACATCATCCATATGCACAAAATCAAAGAGCGCCTCACCCAGCGCGAGCAAGTTCATCCGAGGACAACGCCGCCACGCGCTGCTGCACCTCCGGCGGGGGCGGGCCAAAGCGCCGCTCCAATTGGCGCAGCACCAAAATAGACTGGCCTGTAACCAAACCCTCGGCCAAGCCCCGCGCCTCACCCTCCCTACCGGCAATCTCCTCAAAGCTCGTGACAAAGGTAGCCATACCCAGTTCCTCCTTTTCGATTTGACGTATTGTAGCACGAACTTGTTCATTAGCCACCGCGCAACACACAATGAAGATCTCCATATGCTCTACCTCTTCTATGGCCCCGATGAATTGATGCGCAGCGAGGCGTTGGCCGTGTTGTGCAACACTATTCCGGCGGATGTGGCCGATCTCAATATCACGCGGCTCGAAGGGCGGCGTCTGAAGCTGGAGACGCTCGCGGCGGCGTGTGAGGCCATGCCCTTCCTGGCCGAGCGGCGCTTGGTGATCGTGAACGATGCGCTCAAGCAGACGAAGGCGGGCAAAGAGCGTGAGGATCTGCGCGCCTATATGGATCGGGTGCCCGCTTGGTGCGATCTGATCTTTGTCGAGCGCGAAGAGGTGGATCGGCGTAGCATTCTCTTTACGCATCTCAAAAAAGCGGGCACGCTACGCGAATTTCTGCCGCTTGAGGGTAGCGACCTGCACCATTGGCTCGCCGAGCGGGCGCAGCGCTGCGTGGCCAAGTTAGAACCTGCGGCATCCCGCCGCCTCGTTGAGTTGGTGGGCAGCGATACGCGCGCCCTAGCGACCGAGTTGCAGAAGTTGGCCACCTATGTCGGGCGCAAAGGCACGATCAAGCCCGCCACGGTTGACTTGTTGGTCGAAGATGGCCAAGAGCAGAATCTCTTCAGCTTCATTGACCACCTTGCGGCGCGGCGCCTCGGCCCGGCGCTGCAGGGTGCCCACGCCCTGCTCGAAGATGGCCAAGCGCCCACCTACGTCCTCTTCATGCTGGCGCGCCAAGTACGCATTCTGATTGGCGTACAAGCGTTGAGCAGCCAACGCATGCGCCCCGAGGCCATGGCCGCCGAGTTGGGCCAAAAGCCCTTTGTCATCCGCAAAGCCCAAGAGCAGGCGCGTGGCTTTAAGGCGGGTGAACTGACGCGCATCCATGCGCGCCTGCTCGAACTGGATATTGCCACCAAGACGGGCCGCATCCAGTCCGAAACCGCCCTGGAACTCTTTGTGGCCGAGGTGTGTGTGGCGGGGGGGTGAGCAGAGGAACAGAGGAACAGAGGAACAGAGGAACAGAGGAACAGAGGAACAGAGGA
>RSAS01000390.1 GCA_003934145.1 Candidatus Viridilinea halotolerans
GAAGAGAGACCCTTCGCTGCGCTCAGGGTGACAAAAGCCACAGCGTTACTTTTGCGCTATTGCCATTTTTGACATTCATAGACCTGGCAGGTGGGGCGCGTGCAGCCGCTTGTGGTACGCCAAAGAGCTTACCGCGCCCCACCTGCTAGGTCTCAGAGGCTATCTGAAAAGTCGGTCGCTACGCGGTGGAGTGCCGGCTTTAGCCGGCTAAAGCCGGCACTCCACCGCGTGTCACATAGCATGGTATGGCACTGACCCCCTTTTCAGACAGCCTCTCATGAGTCCTTGGCTACATCCCCAGACCTGCCAGGTGCGCGCCGTTGGATGTTTCGAGGTACGAATGGCGGCTGCACGGCGCACACCTAGCAGGTCGTTTCTCCGCTTTACATCGGAAGACTTTTTACACCGCATCCAAAGCCTCGCAAAAACTGTATACCCGAGAGCCCCATCTCGCCCACAACGTACAAGCGCCACCCAAAGCACCCAATAGCCGATAAAGGAGACATCCAATGCCAGCATCCTATCGCTGCCCCCGCTGTGGGCAACAGGTCACGACGGATATGCGCTTCTGTCCGGGGTGTCGAAGCGATCTGGCGGTGTATCAGCAGCAGTATCAGCAGCAGAGAGAGCAGCAGCGCTACCAGCAGCCGCAACAACCCCACTACCCGCAGCACGCCTACGGGGGGCGACCGGCCTATCCGGTGTCGCGCGATGAGACCAATAGTGCGATGTTTTGCCATTTGGCTTCGCTGTTGGGTTATCTCATTCCCTTTAGTCAACTCATTATCGTCCTGATTATCTGGTCGAACAACAAGGATCGCTCGGAGTTCGTGCGCGAACATTCTACAGAGGCGCTCAACTATCAGTTGAGTTACCTGCTCTATGCCTTCATTTCCGGCATGGCCATCTTCTTCCTAGTTGGCTTTCTGATGCTCTTAGCCCTGACCATTTTCGACATTATTGTATCCATTACGGGAGCGATGAAGGCGAGTAATGGTGAACGCTACCGCTACCCGCTCACCATTCGCTTTGTAAAGTAGGCATCGCGCATGTCCCGCACGCCATCACAAATTGGACGCTACCGCCTGAGCCGCATGGTGGGCGAAGGGGGGTTGGCGCGGGTCTATTTGGCGCAGCACCCGCGCTATGGTGCGGTGGCGCTCAAGTTGCCGTTGCCGGTGGTGGCGCGCAACTCGGAGCTGGATCAGCGCTTTCGGGCGGAGGCGCGCATG
>RSAS01000588.1 GCA_003934145.1 Candidatus Viridilinea halotolerans
TTTCCCCTTCTGACGGGGTTTTAGGGGCCGCAGGCCCCTAAAGTTCATGCGCATGCCCCCAAACCCCCGCCGGACGGCGGGAGCATGCGAGGGAACCCGGTTCCCTCGCATTATGGCAACGGCTCAAGAAAGGGCAGTCCTTCAGCAGAAGCGGCAGCAACCCATCCGCTCACGTTGGCATACTCGACACGCCACCAAGTATAGTCATCAGCCTCGACCGGGCCTTCACGCAGTGTGACGGTGGTTCCTTCGCGCAGACGCGCCAACTCGGGGGTGAGACCGGGGTTGCGGCGGACACGCAGGGGCACGCCGTTGAGATTGACGACGAGTGCTTGGCCATCAATGCGCAACACAGCTTCAGACGCTGCGGGCACGGGGGTCGGGGTGGCAGTGGGGCGTGGCGTGGCAGCGGCAGGCGGCGGCGTAGGCACACTGGGGGCCATAACGGTCTCGGCGGCCTGCGAGGCATTGAGCCAGCCGAAGATGAACCAGCCGCCCACTCCGAGTAGCGCCAGCAGCAGGAGGGTGGCTACAGCCATGAGGACACGCGGATCGGCTTGACCGCGCACCTGCCGCCGCGCTTGGTCGTAGCCTCGGCGGTAGAAGTAGTAGTGCTGGTAATAGAAGGGATTAAGCTCGTCGTGCTCGGCATCATAGCCACCGCGTTCAAACATTTCGCTATTACTGGGCATAAATTATTTGGGGAGCACCAGATCTTCGCGTCCCACCTCGCGGAGGAATTTGGGGTAGAGGGTATAGACCGGTTGCACCGCAGGGAGGAGCCTGAGGATCTTGGGGATAGGGCCTTTGGCAATGATCTGGCGACGGGTGAGCGCCGCCATCAGGTTGATTTTACCATGCCAGAATTGGTGAGCAATATCGGCCTTCATCGTCATCTCGACATCGGGCTTGAGGTCAATCTCACCCCAGTAGACATCGCAGTAGGCACCGGGTTGAGTAGGCGGATGGGCGGCATCAATCGTGGCTACCCCTTTGGGATCGTCATAGCGAAATTGAATCACGATCTTGCCCGCGCAGATGCGTGGTGCCACTTGGGCATCCTTCTTCACCAACTCGTAGAGGCCACCAATCAATTGCTGCAACTCGGCTTCGTCTTTGAAGTAGGCCATCGGAAGTTCCCTTTATATAAGTCGTTCGGCAGAACGCGGCGCAGCCTTCCGGCGGGGGCTTGGGGGCACGGCCCCCGAACACCCCCCGCTCCGGCGGGGGCT
>RSAS01000895.1 GCA_003934145.1 Candidatus Viridilinea halotolerans
GTTCTTGGGGGCCAAGCCCCCAAACCCCCGCCGGAGGGGTGGTTCTTGGGGGCCAAGCCCCCAAACCCCCGCCGGAGGGGTGGTTCTTGGGGGCCATGCCCCCAATGGTGGGGGCTTGGGGGCGGCTATGCCGCCCCCAAAAAACTCTTTTTGTTGCGTGGTGGCGGCTGCGCCGCCACCACGCAACAAAAAACATACAAGGAGCAAAATCACATGATCGAATTGATGCAATGGATCAACTACATCCACGCCCTCTTTGGGCGCGATATCCTCAGTGTACTGATTATTGGTTTAGCGATCTACCTGACGGTGCGCTACCGGAACGAAAGTTTCCCGCGCAACGGCTTCACCCGCGCCTTTCCGGTGTTGGTGGACATCCAAGTGGCGCTGGGGATCATCTACTGGATCTTTTTACTCTTCGTTTCGCCCATCAGCACTGTCTATCTGGGCTTCCCCTTCATCCTGCACCCTGTTCTCGGCCTGCTCGCGGCGGGCTTGGCCCATATGGCGGTGAGCCCGCGCATGCCACTGCGCCAAATGGGGCGTTGGGCACCGATGGCTTCGCTGGGGGTGATGCTCGTGCTGGTGCTTGCCAATGCGTTTATTCCGGCGTGGGCGCTGTCGTGAGTGTGAGGCGAAGAGGCGAAGAGGCGAAGACGCGGGAATGATCTTGCTTCGACGCCTCCTCGCCTCTCGATTCTTCGCCTCTCGGTTCTCCTACACCACCTCATTGCGCTTCAGCGCCTCGTAGAGCGTATCGGTTTCGGGCAGCGGCTCCATGGCCAGTTCGTCGCGCAGGGCTTGGGCACAGCGGGCGTAGCTACGCAGCGCCTGCGAGCGGCTGCCCGCCCGCGCATGGGCGCGCATCAGCACCTGGTAGGCTTCTTCGTAGCAGCGATCGCGCTTGAGTACCTGCTCGCACAACTGGATCGCTTGCGCTTGGTCGCCTTCGTGGCTCAGGCGGGTAGCATACGCGACCGCCGTGGCCAAATAGCGCGCCGTAAGCCGTTCGCGCTCTTCGGTCGTCCACGCATCGTAGAGTGATTCGGCGAGGTAGTCACCACGGTAGAGATTCACCGCGATCTGGGCGTTGCGCCGCGCAAAATCAACGTCGTCGCTGGCTGCGGCTGCTGCGGCGCGCAGTTCAAATTCATCTACATCGATCCAGACGCCATACGAGGGCGCGAAGCTGTAGGCTAAACCCTGACGGCGCACGAAGAAGGGGGCGACACGCGGCGGACGCGCCGGTTCCAAGGCGGCGTTGAGCGCGTTGAGCGTCACTTTGAACTGCCGTTCCGCCGCTTCGAGATCCGCCTCAGGCCAGAGCCAAGCGCAGATCTGTTCGCGCTGCACCCAATGGCCACGATAGGTGAGCAGGAGTTGGAAGAGTTGGCGCGCCTTTTCACGCTGCCAATCGCGCGCTTGAATCTCTTGCGCCCCGCGCCAGACGCGGAAGGTGCCAAACATCTGCACGCGCAGCGTATAGCCGGGATGGTAGTCATCCACGGTATCATCGGCGGCAATGGTGGGAAAGCCCTGGCGCAAGAGCAGCCGCGCTAGTTCGCTGTGGCCGGGAATCGAGCGCCCGCGCAGCAGCAGCGGCACCAGCGAGGCCATATCCCGCGGGCCAAAGAGGCTCGGCCCAATCAGCACACCAGTGTAGCCGTGGGCCACTGCGCTATCCAACAACTGCCCAATTTCGGCGATTGCGTCACCGCCAGTGCCGCGTAGCGCCGCAATCGCCCGCCAGAGGTTGGTAATCGCTAGGCCATAGGTGTCACCGCCGCGGGCAAACCGTTGTTGCGCCTGTTCCAGCCATTCCCCTGCTCGCGGATCACTCGCGGCCACGCCTGCGCCGCCCAAAGCGAGCAGAATCATCGCCGCGATCCACTCGTCGCCTGCAACTGATGCAATCTGCAAGCCCTCACGCGCATCCGCTTCGGCGCGGGGCAAATCGCCCGCATGGCCATAGAGCAGCGTCAGCCCCATGTAGCCCTCAGCGCGCGTGCGCGTCACGCCGACCGTCTGGATCAGATCCATTGCCGCCGCATAGTGATGCAAGGCCGCCGAGGGATCGTTGGGGGCCACCAGTTGGTAGGCATGGCCCAAGCGCATTTCTGCAATGGCCTCAGTGAGCGGTGCGCTCGCCTGTTGCGATTCGACGAGGCCACGGCGCGCCATCGCCAGTGCCCGCGTGCCACTGCCCAGCATGGCATAGATCAACGCCAGCAGCAGCAGCGGCTCGCGGTGCGCCCCTGGATGGTAGCCGCCACCCACCGCGCTTTCGCTCCAGAGTTGGGACTCAAGCTGCTGACGCGCCTCATTCAGCCGCCCAGCGCGCAGGAGCAGGCGCGGCGGCGCGGGCGCATCCGGTGGCGGGGGGGTGCTACTCGCTGGCAGAGCAGGACGCGCATGGCCATAATCCACAATGCGCCGCGCCGCCCGCTCTAAAATCAAGGCCACATCGGCCCGCCCGCGATTGGCCCAATTCTCCGACTGCATGCGCAGCAACTCCGCCCGCTCTGGCACCTGATCATGCGCCATCAGTTTGAGCGCCCGCTTAAGCAGATCGGTCGCGTGGGCGGGTTGCACCGTATCGAGATAGACCTCGGCCCGCCCGCGCAACGCCCGCACTTGGCCTGCGCGATCGCCTGTCGCCGCATACGTTGCTTCAGCGACCGCGAAGGTGCGCAGCGCCTCCTCGTAGCGCCCCAACTGGCGCAACGCCGCCGCATGCACTTCTTGGAGTTGTGGCGCGGTTGTCGCCACGGGAGCGAGGCGGCGCACCCAGTCAACAATAGCGTTGGACATTGCGGCGGCGAGCAGGGTTGGGCCATACTCCACCAGCGCTGCCGCAGCATCCACATCATCGCCCACGAGCAGCAGGTGGTGCATCAGCCCCTCAATGTCGCCATTCTGCCGGTAGTAGGCGGCGGCGCGGCGTTGCAACGCGGGCCACTCGGCCAACTCCAAGCGCGCCCGTCGTTCGAGGAAGGCACGCAAAATGGGTTGAAAGATCAACTGGCCGCTGGCGTCCCGCTCTACAAAAAACTGACGCCGCTCCAATTCAATCAAAAACGGATCGGGAATTACACTATCATTGAGTAGTGCGCATACTTCCGGCGTGAGCCGACGCAAGCCCGAGACGCGCAACAAAAAGGTGCGCAATGTTGCTGGTAGCGGCTCAAAGATTTCAGCGGCTACATAGGCATCCAGGGTTGTCGCCCCACGCAAGCCCAACGCCGCCCGCCAATCGGTCATGCCTTGGACGGCCTGCATTGCCAACGGCCAACCACGGGCTACCCGCACTAACGTCTCAAGATCAGGGGGCGGTTTTTGGCCAGTCAATGCCCAAAACGCCCGCGCTTCGTCGGCGGCAAAGGCCAACAGATCGGACTGGATCGTCAACAACTCACCGCGCAGACGTGCCGGTTCCACCACAGCCAAGAGCGGCTCTTCGCGCGTTACAAGCGCCACATGGAGGCGCAGCGGCAGCATCGTAAAGAGCCGTTCCAGCACGGCACGCAACTCCGGACGCGCATCAGCCGTATGGTAATCATCAATCACGAGCAGCGTATCGTCGTCAAGCGCTGCGGCCAACTCATTCACCAGCGTCTCGATGGCCGCCGTCACGCCACCCCGCGCCGTATCGGCGAGCGCTGCAAAGACGCGCTGCTCATCAAGCGGGGCCACCGAACGAAACGCAGCGGTCAGGTGGCGCACAAAAAGCGTCGCATCATCATCGCCATGGGCACGACACCAAGCCGCCGGCCACCCGCCGTGGGCGGCTAACGAAGCCATTGCCGTCGTCTTGCCCCATCCGGCGGGCGCAACAATCAGCGCCAGCGGAAACTCAAGCGCACCAGCCAACTCATGCTCAAGGCGGGAACGGCGTAACAGCCGCGCTTGTTGAGCCGGAGGGGCAAGACGGGTGAGCAACAACCCAGCGTATCCCGATGCATCCTTACCGAACTGGCTTGTAACTGCCCGTGATACCATCGGCTTAACCAGACAAAAACAGAATCACGCCGTAACACTGAAGTGCGCATTACAGCCGTGAAGCGTCGCACTACAGCATACAACGGGAGGGGCGAAATGACAAATGATGAAATTCGACGCATGCAGGAACAGATGCGCATGCAGTATAGCGAAACCACCGACATCATGCTGCGTTCCATGCGCGCTTGGAACGAGTTGATGGCAGCCAGCACCGACCTCGCCTTTGATGTCGTTTTAAAGAATTGGGATCACAGCCGCAGCCTTCGCGGTTCCGCCGAGCAGGCCATTGCTGATGCCATCAAACTCCAGAAGCGCATGAACCGCGAGATGCTCCAGGCGTGGGAAGGCTATTCCAGCGAAGTCAAAGAGATTATTGAGCGCAGTGTGAAGTAGAGGATGCGGGATGCGGGATGCGGGATGCGGGATGCGGGATGCCTCACCCCTCCTCATTCACCCCAAGCCCAAAACGTGCCAGTTCGAGCGCGACCGTCTTGACAAAGGCGACGATTCCGCGCTTACTGGCACCATAGTTGGCCTGGCCAAACTGCGGAGGTCTGGCCATTCATCGAACTAAATATTGATAATGCGGCCATACTTCTGGTTGGTCATGCGCTGCATTGCTGCCGTGGTGCAAAAGAAGACGGCATTGAGATTGGTTTGAATCACATCAAGCCAATCGTTATCGTTCATCTTGCGAATCGAGCGGTCACGCGTAATCCCGGCGTTAGGCATGGCTTCAGAAAGCGCGATATTGCCTTACCATTTTGCGAGGATGCGCGAGGCGATAGCCTCGCGTCCCCTTCAAGATTCTTTAAATGGGGCGTGAGGCGAGACGACGCACACCACCGCGACTCGCGCCGCTCTACCGTCTCGCCTCACGCATCCCGCTGCATCGCCTCTCACATCCGCTCAAAGATCGCCGCAATGCCCTGACCGCCACCGATGCACATCGTCACCATGGCATAGCGGCCACCGGTGCGCTGTAGCTCGTGGACAGCCTTGACGACGAGGATCGCGCCGGTGGCACCGATGGGGTGGCCGAGCGAGATACCGCTGCCGTTGGGGTTGGTCTTCGCCTCGGGCAGATTAAGATCGCGGCAGACAGCGAGCGCTTGGGCGGCAAAAGCCTCATTAACCTCCCAGAGATCAATCGCGTCCATAGCGATGCCGGTGCGTTCGAGAACCTGCTTCACCGCCGGAACGGGGCCAATGCCCATGTACTTCGGCTCGACACCGACGACACTATAGCCGACGAGGCGCGCCAGCGGCTTGTAGCCACGGCTCTCGGCGACGCCACGCTCCATGAGCACCACAGCGGCGGCGGCATCATTAATGCTAGAGGCGTTACCGGGCGTCACGCTGCCATCCTTCTTAAAGACCGGGCGCAGCTTGGCCATCTTCTCGAGACTCGCATCGGCACGCACATTCTCATCGGTGTCGAAGAGTTGCGTCCCGCCCTTAACCTTAATCTCGACGGGCACAATCTGGCTCTTAAAGTTGCCCGCTGCAACCGCCGCCGCCGCACGATGGTGGCTCACCACCGCGAGGGCGTCTTGGTCTTCGCGGCTAACACCCCACTTCTCGGCAACATTCTCGGCGGTAATGCCCATATGGCTGCCATCAAAGGGATCGGAGAGCGCCCCGACCATCATATCAACGATCTTGGCGTCATTCATGCGGGCGCCCCAGCGCATAGCGGGCACGCTATAGGGCGAGCGGCTCATCACTTCGGCACCGCCGCCCAAAGCCGCATCGGTATCACCGAGCAAAATCGTCTGCGCCATGCAGACAATCGCCTGCAGGCCGCTCCCACAGAGCCGGTTGAGCGTCAGCGCCGGCGTCTCGACCGGAATACCGCCCTTAACGCTGGCCACACGCGCTAGGTACATATCTTGCGGCTCAGTATTAATCACATGGCCAAAGGCCACCTGCTCAATCTCTTTGCCTTCAACCCCGGCGCGAGCAATCGCCTCGCGGACGATCAT
>RSAS01000888.1 GCA_003934145.1 Candidatus Viridilinea halotolerans
TGGACGGCGCTAAAGCGCCTACTACGAGCCTTGCTCTTGGGCTTATGCAACAATCCTGTGAATTCGGTGAAAAATGAGCGAACGGTAAGCATGTCTTAGCGGCTTTGCGCGAGCTTATGTGAAAGGTATTGCCCTCCATGCTCACCTACGCCATTCGCCAAGCTGTCTGCCAATTTGGGGCTATTGGGCTGCACTACACCGAGCGCCAGCTCTACTACGAGACGTGTAGGGTCGTGGTGCCGTGGCAGCGCTATGTGCCCATGAATTTGCCGCCGCCGGTGGCGTGGCCGCGTTTTGCGGCGAGCTTGGCGGCGCTACAGGAGCGCCAAGGCCGACTGGTGGGCCTCTTGCCGCCGCCAGCAGCGCGTGTTGCGCAAGGCGTGCCTGCCGAGCTAGGAGATTTTACACTCCCCAGGGTGTTGCTCTGCGCCGATAGCGCCTTGGTCGCTATGTTCGATCACAATCACCTCTCCTTGGAATTGAGCAGCCCGGTGTTTAGTGCGGAAGCAGCCTGCCCGCTGCCCACGCTCCTCGCGCACATGCTACAGCGCGAAGGCGGGCGGGTCTACCTGTTGCACGACGCGAGCGCGGCGGGGCTCCAGCTTGCGGCACACCTGCCCACGCGGCTGCACCTGCCGGAGGGGGTGAAGTTCAGCGCGCTGGGCCTACGCCCGATCCATGCTATGCGGCTGCGGCTGTTTGTGGCGGGGGAGGCGAGAAGGCGGGGAGGCGAGGAGGCGGGGAGGCGCGAGGCGCAAGACGAGGATCGGGATACGGAATGGCAGAGCGCATTGCCATCCAAGGAGCGCCGTTGGTTGGCGAGGGGGCGCAGCGCCGAACTGGCTGCGCTCCACCCCTTGCGCCTGATGCGCACCCTACGGCGTCTGCTGCATCCTGAAGCGCCCGTGCCCAACCTATGGACGCAACTGCGCCGCTGGCCGCAGTTGGGGCATATGAGTTGGCCGTGAGCTGTTTACAAACTGTTCAAGGTTGCTATACACTGATGGCGTAGAACGTCTCTGAGTTACCCTAGACAGGAACTGGATTCATGAACACCTTGCGTATTCCCTCATTACATATTGTCAATTACCGGGGCTTCAGCGATCTGCGAATCAACAAGTGTGGACGAGTTAATCTGCTGGTTGGGCGTAACAACGTGGGTAAGACCTCACTCCTTGAGGCGCTTTGGCTCTACACCCGGCGCGGCGATACACGCGTCATGCGTGAGATTCTCATGGGTCGTGATGAGGATCGCCTGCCAATCATTGAAGAGCTTGACAACGTACAAAACGCAAGTGCCGCCTTACGCCACCTCTTTTTTGGACGACCGACAATGCTCAGTCCGGGCGCTGCATTTCGCATCGGCACAGTTGACGATCGGGCGCTACTCAACGTTGCGGTAGAGGCGTATCGCATGGAAATGGTGGAAGTGGAAGCAACAGCGATGCCAAGACAACGCAGAGTTGTCGTTGATGCTGATCAATATGGCATGGATGATGAAATTCGTTTGGGATTAAGTATTGATTTTGATAGTCAATTTTTATTAAAACAAGATTTTATTCGTATATTTAATGACAGACCTGCTTACAACATATTATCCGAGAACAGAGAATATGCGACAGTCATGCTTCCTGCTGGAGGGCTGCAACGCAATCAGATCGCGGCTTGGCGTGATCGTAGCATTATTGGAGGGAAAAAGCAGCATGTTTTGCGCGCACTGCAACTTATTTTGCCTGACGTCGAAGACTTCGATCTTGTAGAGAGCGATGGTAGACCGTACATCTCAAGAACAAGCAAAAGTGAACGTATTCCTGTAGTTAAACTGCGAAGCAGTGACGAGTTTATTGCCCTACGTAGCCTTGGCGATGGCATGAGTAGGTTATTTGCCTTAGCCTTAGCCCTTGTCAATGCTCAAGACGGCGTTTTACTCGTTGATGAAATTGAGAGCGGCCTGCACTACTCCATTCAAGCGGAGATGTGGCGCTTTATCATTCAATTAGCAACAACGCTAAACATACAAGTCTTTGCGGCTACCCACAGCAAAGATTGTATTACGGCATTTAGCACCATAACCAAAGAGCATCCCGAGGAGGGCATGCTCATTCGCCTCGGCTACAAGGGCGATAATCTGATCGCCATAACCTTCGACGAAGAGGAGTTAGCCGCAGCCACCGAGCAAGATATTGAGGTGCGCTGATGGCCATGCCCAACAACGACAAAAAACGCTTGTTGCTGGTAGAAGGCTTAGATGATGAGAAGGTTATAGGTACATTTTGCAAACAACAAAGGCTTGTTGATGGCTTTTACATTCATCAATGCGGCGGATATTCAAATGTACGCAGCACGCTCCAAACCCTACTAAAACTTGTTGATGATGAGAAACGCAAAGAGTGCATCGGGGTCATTGTCGATGCTGACGAACAATTAGCCCAACGCTGGCAGTCACTGAGCGCGCTCTTGCGGGCTAATGGGTATCATCCCCCAAAGCAGATCCCGTCTGAAGGACTGGTGCAAAACATTGATGGCATGCCGCGTATTGGCGTTTGGCTCATGCCAAATAATCGACTGCCAGGCAAGCTAGAAGATTTTGTAGCCTTTCTCGTGCAACCCAACGACCTTGTATGGAGGCATGGCCTTCAGGCAATCCATACCTTGCCCGAGCGTCGTTTCCGTGATGTGGATGAAGCGAAAGCACGCATGCACACATGGCCGGCATGGCAGGAAGATCCGGGTATCCAGATGAGTCAAGCCATTACCAAGAGACTCTTGTGTTATGAGCATGAATATGCTGATGCTTTTATGTCTTGGATACGTTCTGTTTTTTATGTGTAAATTATTGTTGCTGTTTTTTTCGGGGGCCACGCCCCATGCGCATGAACGTAAGGGGCCTGCGGCCCCTTAAACCCCGTCAGAAGGGGAAATTTTTCGGGGGCCACGCCCCTTCGACTAGGCTCAGGACAAGCCCGAACCCCCGCCGGCAGGCCCGCTAAGGGCTTAAGGTAATGCGTATGCCCCTACAACCCCGCCGGAAAACGTGCCGACTCGTCCCCAGTGCTTTGCTCACATCCAGACGGAAGAGAAAAGCGGGAGGCCTATGAGCAACTACACCACCATCACCTATCACGATGAGCTGCTGCCCGATAAGAGTGTACGCCGGTCGTTTGATGATGGCAATTATGAGTGGCGACGCCAGTTGCCCGATGGTCGCGTTGAGTGGCAGGATAGCCGGGGCCTGACGGGGGTTGATGAGCTGTTAGGAGATACATTGGTCAAGCGTACCCTCGCCAATGGCAAGGTGATCTATGGCCGTGAACATGGCTACGGGCGTACCGCCTGGGCCAGTGGCACGAGCCGCGTGGTGACGGTCAATCAGACGACGGTCGGGGGCAAGGTGGGGGCCGTGTTGCTCGGCGCGGGCGCGGGGTTCCTGCTGGGCTCGATTATGTGGCCACCTGAGTACCTGAACCCCGAAGAGGAGGCGCAGATGCGCGAGGCAATGCGTACCCAGCAGACGAGTAGCGATTCGGGGGGCGGCGGCGATTCAGGTTCGAATAGTTACTCGAGTGGCAGTGATTCCTCAAGCGACAGTGGCTGGGATGATGGTGATAGCGATGGCGATGGCGATGGGGATTTTGGGTAAGGGATGGTTTCAAAAAGGGGCTTCTCGCTTTACCATTTGTAGTGCCGACTTTAGTCGGCTGAGGTTGCCGATAGACCTGGTTGCCGACTAAAGTCGGCACTACCTAATGGCGCAGACTGTAAAGCTCCTGCGAACCATCCCTAAAGGGTATCCTATGCGCTTTTTTGCCACGCTCAATGCCGCTGATCCGCAGGCTACCCTGGCCCAGGTGGGGGCAACACCGGCCCTGGTGGCGCCGCCTTGTGCGCTTGGGCTGGTTGCCGATCAGCGGGCGTGGCTCGCGGCTGGCCCCTATCGTGTTGGTGCGCTGGTGGCGGTGGGTGAGGTGACGCTCTTTAATCGGGCGGACTTGTTGGCGGCTTTGGGTGATACGCCGCTGGCACCTACCTGTAGCGATGGCGAGTTGTTGTTGGCTACCTATGCCGCCTTTGGCCCGCCTGGCTTGGGGCGGGCCGATGGGCTCTTTGCCTTGGCGATCTGGGATGGCACATGCCTCACGCTGGTGCGCGATCCCGTTGGAGGGCGCACGCTCTTCTACAGCCAAGCGGGCAATGTCTGGGCCGCAGCATCTCATCTGCTGGCGCTGCGCCGCTGGCCGCTGTTGCGCCCAAGCCTCAACCTGAGCGCTGTGCAGTCCTTCCTCACCTTTGCCTACATCCCGGGGGCCGAGACGCTGCTAGAGGGCGTCTATGAACTGCTGCCTGGCCAGTACATGCGCCTAGGGCCGGGGGCGCAGCGCAGCAGCGGGTTTGCGTGGTTGCCGCAAGAGGTGCCGCCCGATCCCGCGCTCTCCGCAGCGGACTATATCGCGCTGTTGCGCCACGAACTGGAGGCGACAACCCAGGCCATGTTGCCGTCTGATGAGGAGGTGGGCGTGTTGCTCTCCGGCGGCGTCGACTCGAGTCTCGTAGCGGCGTTGGCCGCCCGGCTGCACACGCGCACGCCGCGCACCTATTCGATCTGTTTTGGCGATGAGTTGCCCAATGAGTTGGCCTACGCCGGCTTGGTGGCTAACCATTGTCGTACACGACATCGTGTATTACGTTTCAGCGGGGCGCAAGTAGCGGCGGCGCTGCCCGCCGCCGTCGCAGCCCTCGATTGCCCGGTGGGTGATCCGCTCACCGCGCCCAATCTGCTCTTGGCGCGCACCGCCGCCGCCGACGGGCTGCGCGTGATCCTCAATGGCGAAGGAGGCGACCCCTGCTTCGGTGGGCCGAAGAATCTGCCCATGCTCGCCTATGCGCTGCAACATGGCCTAGACGATCCGGCGGCGCTTGCCCACACCTACCTGCGCTCCTACCGCAAAGGTTACGCCGAACTGCCGCGCCTCTTGACGCCCGAGGCGCTGGCCGCGCTGCAACATGCGCCACCCCTGGAAGAACGGGTGCAACCCTACCTCACCAACCCGCAGATGCAGAGCTACCTCAACCGGCTGCTCTACACCAATGTACGCACCAAAGGCGCTCACCACATTCTTACCAAAGTTGAGCGGCTCACGGCAGCGTGTGGACTGGAGGGACGGGCGCCGCTCTTCAGCCGCGCCATTGTCGCCACCAGTTTTGCCCTGCCACCCGCCCTCAAGCTACGCGGCACATGCGAAAAATGGATCTTGAAGCAGGCCGTCGCCGACCTGCTACCCGCGCAGATCATCGAGCGCCCCAAGAGCGGTATGCGCGTACCGGTGCAGCACTGGCTGCGCGGGCCGCTGCACGAGCTCGCCAACGACCTGCTGCTCGGCCCACGCGCCCAAGCACGCGGCCTCTTTCGCCCGGCGCTGCTGCGCGAGTGGATGGCCGGCCACGGCATGCTCTGGCCGCGCCAGGGCATGGCCCTCTGGATGCTGGTGACACTCGAATTGTGGCTGCGGGTCTACGTGGATGGGTATTCGTATTAGATTTGGAGAGGAAAGTAGTACAAACCTCATTTGAAAGGCATTGACCTATGACTACGTATGCAGACGTTACTTTCCAGCAACTCACCGCCAGTGACCAAAGCCGTATAAAAGAGCTTTTGACGCTGTTTGGTCAGGCTTTTGATGAAGTAGAGACCTATAGTGGGCAACGACCAAGCCAAGCCTACATGCAGCGCTTGTTCGCCCAGGATTGCTTTATTGTCCTCACCGCCATCAAACATGGCACGGTTGTTGGGGGCCTCGTCGCGTATGAGTTGATGAAGCTTGAACAGGAGCGTAGCGAAATCTACCTCTACGATCTCGCAGTAGCCAGTGGCCATCGACGTCAAGGCATTGCCACGGCCTTAATTCGTGCCTTGCGGTACCTAGCGGTGGAGCGCGGTGCCTATGTGATCTTTGTCCAAGCCGATGGTGGCGATGATCCGGCCATTGCGCTTTACACCAAACTTGGCACACCTGAAGCGGTGTGCCATTTTGATATTACGGTATCCTAAATTCGCAGTAGAGCAAAAACCACGCTGCCGAACGTAGGAACACGGCATCGCCGTGCCATCCCCGCGATTGTCGGAGACCCCAAGGGCACGGCATCGCCGTGCCCCTACATTAAGGCCACAACGTTCCTTGTTGCGCTATTGCGTAATTGGTATCACTGGTCACTCGTCTAGCTACCCGACAGTTTGAGTCTGCTAGGGGCAAAGCGCCTCCTTTTCCTGTTGGCACAACGTGCTTCGCGACCTCGCACGCCGGCAGGCTAAAGCCTGCGGCTATAGTTCTTCAGATACTGTTTTGGAATCTCCAGGGTGGTGGGTGGAAGCCCGCTACGCGGGCTGCGTGTTCTTCGGGCGCAGCGGGCTTTGCGTAGCAGCGCAGGGCTTTAGCCCTGCGCCCCCGCTCGTCACTCGTCACTCATCACTGGTATTCGCGCATGCAACGCTTGACGGGCCTTCTGGTAGTCGCCATCTGGTGGGAGGTGGGCGCACGTCTGGTGGGCAGCCCGGTGCTGCCGACGCTCACGGCGACGTTGGGAGCTTTGGGCGCAGAAGTAGCTTCAGGGCGCATGCTCAGCGCCCTCATAGCTTCGCTCTGGCACCTGCTGCTTGGCTTGGCCCTCGCCATTGGGGGCGGCACCCTGCTGGCCATGTTGCTCCACCTGCTGCCATGGCTGCGCGTCGCCGTGATGCCGGTGGTGGAGGCGATTCGTCCGGTGCCCGCGCTCGCGCTCTTTCCCCTGGTTGTGGTACTCTTTGGCCTGACCAGCACGGCGCAGGTGGCGGTAATTGCCTGGACGGCGTGGCCGGTGGTGGTGCTGACGACGCTGCATGCGCTGGAGGCGACCGAGCGCGAGTTGTTGGACGCGGCGGCGCTGGATGGCGCGGGGCGCATGGTGCTGTTACTAACCATTCGTTTGCCCCTAGCCTTCCCGCTGCTCGTCACCGCGTGGCGTATTGCGGTCTCATCGGGATGGATCTCGCTGGTGGCCGCCGAGTTACTTGGTGCCCCCACCGGCCTTGGCGTAAGCGCCGTCGAGGCGGGGCAGCGGTTCCAGTTCGCCACGGTCGGCGCCTACATTATTGCCATTGGCGTGAGTGGCTGGGCCGTGGCATGGGGCGTGGGCCGGGTTGGGGAGCGGGGCTGAATGAACAAATGGGCTTTTTGACGCAAAGGCGCAAAGGCGCAACGTTTCGGTTGGGGAAGCGGATTTTGCTGACGGCCCCGTTGCTTTATCACCCATGAATAAGACCTCACAGGTCTGCCCTGCCACATTGGGATGCCGTCATGAAAGACCTGTGAGGTCTACGCTCGTCCTTATTTGAAACGTATTGACCCATGAATACAAAATGGCCTGCGGGCCAGTGGCCGGTGAGAAACAAAAATTCTGTCACCCTGAGCGCAGCGAAGGGTCTCTCTTCGTCACGCAAAGAGATGCTTCGCTGCGCTCAGCATGACATCGCTTTGTAATTTTTTATTATCTTTTCAGAATAGAAATCACATGCGCTACTTGTTTCTCATTCTCATCATCGCCCTGCTCGCCAGTTGCTCCAGTGCGCCCGCAACACCCCAGACCATGCGCTACATCGGGCTCAAGGTCTATGATCCAGTCTATATTGCCCAAGCACGCGGGTTGTTTGCCCAGCATGGGGTTGAGGTGGAGCTACTCAACCTCGTGGCGGGCGGGCCAACGGCGTTGCAAGCCATTGCGGCAGGCCAGGCCGAGGCGGGCCTTTCGAGTATTCCGGCTATTATCAATGCGAACCAAGCGGGCTTGCCGCTGCTCGGTGTTGCCGATATTCAGAGTGTTTTGCCCAATCAGGCGTTAAAACATTGGTATGTACGTAGTGATAGTTCGATTCATAATCTTAGCGATCTGCGTGGCAAAAAGATTGCCATTAATCTGATTCGCTCGTCATTTGATTATAGTCTTGATCTCATCTTGGAGCAGGCCGGGCTGGAACGCAGCGCTGTTGAGGTCGTCTTACTTCCCTTTGATCAGCAGGGCACCGCATTGCTGAGCGGCCATGTGGACATGATCGGGTTGCTGGCACCCTACACGGGCCAGTTGGAGGCGCAGGCAGGAGCGCAGGTGCGCGTCCTGCTTGATGGCCACGCCGTGTTTGGGCCACAGCGCCAAATTTCGCAGATTGTGGTGAACCGTGAGTGGGCCGAGGCGCAGCCGGAGACGGCGCGGCGTTTCGTGGCCGCACTGCGCGAAGCCGCCGACTGGGCCAGCGCCCACCCCGCCGAGGCGCGCCCGATCATCGCCGCCGCCACCGGCGTAGATACCGCCGCCATTCCCGCCTACCAATTCGCCCCTGGTGGGCGCGTCAGCCTGGAGGATGCCGCATGGTGGATGGAGGTCTTACGCCGCCGTGGGGATCTCACTAGCCCGACGCTCACCGCAGCGCAACTGGCGCGCAATCTCGGGCAGGAGTGACGCCTGCCTAAAATGCGGCGGGAGAAGTGCAGCCCTACAGATTTTGGTCGCACCCAAACGTTTTGTTAACCAACACCCTCACCAAATTACGCCGCCACCGACTCGGCTTCAGCATGCGTAGGGGCATCGCCTCACCCATACCCCCGCCGGGGGCTGACGTTATGCGTATGGCAGAGTATAATATGGTAACGCATCGCTTACGCCAAGGAGCTACCACGCCACCGTGACCTATCCCCTGATGACGCTTGAAGCGGGTGATTGTTGGCAACTTGTTGCGCCTCGTGCTGAATTGGCGCAGGGGCGCTTGCCGCTTGCGCCCGCTCTGCTAGGCTTGCTCACCACGGTGCCGGTGCGCCTCGTTGCCGAGACGCCCGCCGGCCCCCAGCCGTTGACGCTCCACGCCGACGAGGGTATCATCATTGGCCCTGCCCTGCGCGATCTGGCCGCTGCTGCTGCTGGCTGGTTGCGCTTGGAGTGCAGGGCGACCAATCCGCCAACGCTCCATCTGCTACCCGTCGCGCCCGATCCGGTGCGGCTTGCCGATGCGCCACTCACCACTGAGGATGGTATTCCGCTCGCCTTCGATCCCCAAGATGCCACCTATCTCGCCCAGTTCACGCCCCGCGCCCGTTGGCCCGACTTTCGCCTGAGCCTGCAAGCGGCCCAGCTTGCCATTGTCGCCGGCTTCGATGAGCTCCTCTCAACGCCGCTGCTGCGCGAAGTGGAACTGTTTGAACATCAGTTGCGTACCGCCCGCACGGTGCTGCGCCGTATGCGTGGGCGCGCCCTGCTCTGCGATGAGGTTGGCTTGGGCAAGACGGTTGAGGCGGGCATGATTACGCTCGAGCTTGTTGCCCGTGGCCTTGCCCGGCGCACACTCATTCTCACCCCGCCTTCGCTCGTCGAGCAGTGGCAGGGCGAATTGCGCCGCAAGTTTGGCCTCGCCAGTATCGCCTACGACGACCCGACCTTCCGCGAGCAGGGGGCCGCCGCTTGGGGCCAGCATGAACGGATCGTCGCCTCGTACCACACGGCCAAACGCGAACCCCACCGTTCGGCGATTCTCGCCCATGAATGGGATCTGGTGATTATTGATGAGGCCCACCATCTGCGCAATCGCGCCACGCTGCTCTGGCAGTTTGCCGCCGAATTGCGGAAGAAGTATATGCTGCTGCTCACGGCGACGCCCGTGCAGAACAATCTTGAAGAGCTCTTCAATCTGGTGACTCTGCTTCAGCCTGGTCTGCTCCGCACCGCCCGTGTCTTCCAGAAGCAGTTTGTCGATCGGCGCGACAAACTCGCTCCACGCAATGTTGCCCAACTCCACGATCTGCTGGCCGAAGTGATGGTACGCAACCGTCGCTCGACGGTGGGCATGAAGCTGACGCGGCGCATCGCCCGCACCGAGAGCGTGCCGCTCAGCGCCGAAGAGCAACGCCTCTACTTGGGTGTCTCCAGCTTTGTGCGCCACCATTTGCGCAGCGGTAGCAGCCGCGGGCGCGGGCCGCTCAACCGTATGACGCTGCTCACCCTGCAACGCGCACTCGGCAGCGCCGGCCCCGCCGCCGCCCCGATGCTCGAACGCCTCGCCCTCGATACGCGCCTCGCCGCCGATGAACGCGCCACCCTCGGCGAACTGGCCGCTACCGCCCGCAACCTGACGAGCCAAGCCAAAGTTGAGCGCCTCTTTGCTCTGTTGCGCACCTTCCCCGACAAGTTGGTTATCTTCACCCAATTCCGCGAGACTCAGGCGCTCTTGGAGCGCCACCTGCGCGCCGCCAACGAAGAGGTGGTTCTCTTCCACGGCGGCCTGACCCGCGTACAAAAAGAGGAATCGATCAGCGCCTTTCGCGGCCCGGCGCGCCTGTTGCTCACCACCGACGCTGGCAGCGAAGGGCGCAACCTCCAATTCTGCCACGGCATCGTCAACTTCGACCTACCCTGGAACCCGATGCGTATCGAGCAGCGCATCGGACGCCTCAGCCGCATCGGCCAGACCCGCGACGTTCACGTCTTCAACCTTGTCGCCGCCGATACGCTCGAGGCCGCCATTTTGCACCTTCTTGATGCCAAAATCGCCATGTTTGAGTTGGTGGTCGGTGAAGTGGACATGATTCTGGGCAACCTCGACGACGAGCAGGAATTTGAAGATCTCGTCGCCGACACCTGGGCGCAAGCGAGCGACGAACAGGCTTTCCAAGCCGCGCTTGATCACCTTGGCGAACGGCTCATCGCCGCCCGCGGCGCCTACCTGCGCCAACGCGCCCACGACGACGCGCTCTTCGGCGAGCGCTTCGCGCCGGAGGGGTGAGTCTTTTTTGGGGGCTATGCCCCATACGCATGAAGTTTAGGGCTGCCACCCTGCAACCCGCTGTTGGGGCTATGCCCCAAAAAACCCGCCAAGAGCCACCCATGACCACCCTCCTCGAACAATTCCTGCGCGACTATACCGAAGCGGCTGATGGCGTCTGGGACGAGATTGAACCCCAGGTCTACGACGTGCTCTGGTCTGAGCAAGAGGCCCCGTTGCGCCTCACCTTCGACCCCGAAGCGCTACCGGAGCATCCCACGGCCCAGTTGCTCACCTTTGGCCTACCGCTGCTCGACGATCTGCTCGCGGCGGCCCATGTGCGCGGCCAGATGGCCCAGGTCTACTACGACGCGCTCAACCTGCAACCCTACCGCCTCGAGCAGCAGGTGCAGCGCGACCTCAGCGTGCCGGCGGGAACAACGCTTGAGCTTGCGCCGCCGCGCGCCTCCTACGTAGCCCACACTATCTTCTGGTTCGAGGCGAGCTACCTGGGCGACGAAAAGACCCAGGCAATTCTTTCGGCAGCGCTTGATCGCCACTACGGGCGCTTAGTACGCCACCTCGATCCGCTGCTGAGCGAAGAGGGGCTGAGCGAAGAGCGGCGCTGGCCCTTCCCTGACGCCACAGCGCTTCCTCTCACCGACGCCTACCACCTCGCCCGCGAGCGCGTCGTACGCAGCGTCATCGTCGAAGCCAACAGCCAGCAGCGCTTCCGCCAGAGCCAAGCCACCCGCGAGATTGCCCGCATGGAGCGCTACTTTGCCGATATGGCCGAAGAACTCAAGGAGCGCATGGCCAAAGCGCAAGCCAAGGGCGAAGCGATCGCACCACTACAGCAGCGCCAAGCCGCGCTCGAACGCGAAGCCGCAACCCGTATTGATGAACTACGGCGCAAAGCGGGGGTTCGTGCCCAACTCCGCCTACGCAACATCCTCACCCTCCACATCCCGCGCTTCTTCCTACGTGCCCACCTACAGGGGCCAAAGCTACCTTCAACCCCAGAGCTAAAGGCAAGTTGGGATCCGCTGACCGAGAAGACCGATGCCCTCGCCTGCCCCCGCTGCACCCAACCAACCTATGCGCTCCTCTTTGAACGCCGTATGGGGCTCCACTGTCCGGCATGTGAAGCTGCCGTGTAGTCCCCCGCCCAGCCATGGCGGGATCGCCGTCGATCTCCTTCGCCTAGCACCATTCCCATTCTCGCGGGGCACCGCTGCAAGACTGGTACGAATCCATGGAGCAAGCCCTCGATCTTCTACACGCCACCGGGCACTCCGTGCTAGAGACAGTAATCGAAAAGCTTGCAGCCTCCCCCAAGCCCCACAAGGGCGGATTACTCCCCACCCTGCGGGCTACGCAGAATGTAGCCGTGGCGGGCGACGGTACAGAGGTAGACGGGGTTGGCCGGATTCGCTTCAATCTTCGAGCGCAGGTTCATCACATGCCAGCGCACCAAGCTCACCTCAGCGGTTTCGGGGGTGTAGCCCCAGACTTGGCGCAGCAGAAAGGTGCTGGCGAAGACCTGATTGGGGCGTTGCATTAGATAGCTCAGCAGATCAAATTCCGCCGGCGTGAGTTGACATGTCTTCGTGCCAATGCGTACCTCGCGAGTGCGTAGGTCAAGGGCGAGATTGCCAATACGCAGCACCATTGGCGGCTCGACGGCGGGTGTATTCTGGCTGCGGCGCAAGAGCGCCCGCACGCGGGCGCGTAGCTCGCGCAGATCAAACGGCTTGGCCAAGTAGTCGTCGCCGCCCTCGTCGAGGCCGCGCACGCGATCTTCGACCGTATTGCGCCCGGTGATGAAGAGCACCGGCACACGCATCATGCCCGGTTCGGCGCGCAAGGCATGGCAAAGTTGAAAGCCATCCATCCAGGGCATGTTCACATCCAACACGCAAATGTCGGGCGTATGGCGGCGCGCTATTTCCAGCGCCGACGCGCCGTCATAAGCTAAATGCACCGTTAAACCATCGCCGCGCAGGGCGTGGCCCACCGCCCAGGTAAGGTCGTCTTCGTCGTCTACCACAAGTACTGATGGCATAGGGGTTTCATAACAGGCGGGTTTGGGAGGGCTTGGCCCTCCCAAAAATCTACCCACCGGCACGTCAGATTACGCTTCGTGGACTGGCAACAGAATTTCAAAACTCGTACCAAGCCCCACTTCGCTCTGCACCTCAATGGTGCCATGGTGCTGGCGTACGATGCTGTAGCTAATAGAGAGGCCCAGGCCGGTGCCTTGGCCGACAGCCCGGGTGGTAAAGAAGGGGTCAAAGATCTTGGGGATGTGCTCGCGGGGAATGCCTGTGCCGGTGTCGGTGAAACGCACCAAGACATACTCGCCCTTCACGCCGGTCGTAATCGCAAGATCGCCGCCTTGGGGCATGGCGCTGCAGGCGTTGAGAATCATGTTGGTAAAGACTTGCGCAAGAAGTTCAGGATTGCCATAGATCAATGGGAGTTCGGGCGAAAGCTCACAATGCAGGTTGATTTGCACACTGACCAACTGATGATCCATCATGGTCAGCACATCATCAAGAACCGCATTGGCATTTATGAGACGGTAGCGTTCCTGCGGCGGATGGGCAAAGCGCAGCAGATGTTCAATGGTCAGCGATGCACGCTCGGCGGAAGCGATGATACGCCGCGTGGCCTGCTGTTGCAGTTCGGGGTTGTCGCGGTTCTCTTCGATCAACTGGGCACTGGCTGAAATAATCGCGAGGGGGTTGCGCAATTCGTGGGCAATGCCACCAGCCATAACGCCGAGCGAGGCAATCTTGGCCGACTGAATGATCTGCGCCTCCAAACGCCGCCGTTCGGTCAGGTCGCGGCCTACGGCCACAATTGCCACGAGGCGGCCATAATCGTCGTGCATGGCCGAACAGTTCCACGCCACCGGCACCTCACTCCACGGGTTGGCCGTCAACAGGTTGATCTCCGTTTCGGCCACATCTTCGCCGGCAATTAACCGCTTGAGCAGGCTGGTCAGGGTGCGGCGTTGATCAATCGCGCACAGATTGACCAGCATCTCATCACGCACCTGCTCTTCGTTCAAGCCCGAGACGCGTTCCGCCGCACGATTCCAGGTCACAATGCGCCCAGCAGGGCTCAGCGAGATAACAAGGTCGCTGGCGCAATCGATCACGCTGGCGAGGTGGCGCTCGACGCGGCGCACCTCTTCGCTAAGCTGTTCGCGCTCGGTGATGTCCTCCATGAGCAAGAGGACGTGTTCGACCGTGCGCTCACGTTTGAGCGGCACGAGGCGGTAGTAGTAGGTGTGCGCCGACAGGCCGGGCGCACGGTAGGAGAGTTTGTCACCCTCAAAGGGCTGTCCACTGGCAAAGACGGTACGCAGGCGCTCTTCGAGGCGCGTAAAGGCGAGAAAGACCGGCGGCAGCACGGCGGCAATTGGCTTACCCACTGTCTGCTGCTGCGCCCGCCGCGATTTGGTGAGGAAATTCTGGTTGGCCGCAACAATATTGAGCCGTTGGTCAATCACAATCAGCGAGACGGGAATGCTCTCGAGAATGCGATTGATGAAGCTCTCGCTGCGATCCAGTTCAGCATAGAGACGCACCATCTGTAGCGCGATCGCCTGACGGTCGGCAATCAGGGTCGCAAACCGGAGATCCTCACTCGTGAAGGGCGGCGCAGTACCGCTACGCGCAAGGCTCAAGACGCCACAAAGATGGCCATCCACCTCCATCGGTAGACAGAGCACCGAGGTCAGCCCCTCCTGGGCCATCAGACGCACAATGTGAGCGGGTACAGTGGCCCCCAGCGGCAACAGCAGGGGCTGGCGCTGCTGCGCTACCCAACCAGCCATCCCCTCGCCAAGCGCCACACGTCCATGTAGGGCTGACTCGTCGGCAACGCCCACCGCTGCCACGCGGTTGAGGATCTGTTGTTCCGAATCATAAATCAGCAGCGCCGCTTGGGTCGCATGAGTCACCGCTGCAAGCGCATTGAGCAGATCGCGGCTAAAGACCTCATGGTTGCGCTGGCCCAAAAAGAAGCGCCGCCAACAGTCAAAGAGCGACTCTAGCGTGGGTTGCACAACAGCTTCAGCGGGGGGGATGGGCAGCACCATAACGATCATTCTAGCACATCACACGGCCCAACATAGCCGAATGGCGACAATGGCGACAAATTTTGTCGCCATTGTCGCCATTCAATGGAAGCACTCCAACGCTCGCACTGCACGATGCTCCGTTGTTCTCTTGCTCAGTGACCGACATTATTATGGCATTCGTCGCCATGTGTCGCCATACGCTCAGAAACTGGCGGCATACTTGCCATTTTTTCCGCTATTTGGCTATTGAGAATTTTGCGATCTTCTGGTAGGATCAGGCTGTCCGCAAAAGAACGTGGTACATTCTAACGGATAGGTTTGGGAGGGCTAGGCCCTCCCAAAGATCTACCCCCTGGCAAGAACGTTAGCGCGAACTTGCCAGATGACCCACACTGGAACCGTGCGGACACCTAACAAGGAAATAATACCAGGGGTTAGGCAAAAACGCCAGTAGAGAGTTCCCCCCTCTTCGGTGGCGGTGTGTATACATTACGCAGAGAGCAAGCACAGTACGCTCCGAGGTACCCCCTCGTGACGACGCACCGCTAGGCAAATGTACAACGGTTCAAGGTTCGTCTCAGCAGTCTGCTGATGCGTCGGTTTCGTGTTACCTGAAATCAGGAGCGTTGTTATGTCGGCTACGACCACACCCACCGAGGGCGGTAGCGCTACAGCGGAGCGTACCGCAGCCACAAACAGTACCTTGCCCGCGACCTATGTCTTGTTGCCGCGCCGTTTATTGGAAGACCTGCGCGATTCACCGACGGCGATTGGGGTCTACTGCCTGCTTGGTCGTCTCTTCCTTGCTACCAAGCAGGCGGTGACCCTCTCGCCGAGCGATATTGAGGCCTACGATCCCGCGATCAGCTACGGCGCGGCGCGGCGCGCCCTCGATCGGCTGCTTAACAGTGGCTATCTGATCAGCCAAGCGACTTCCGGCAAAAAGTTCACCTACTTGCCGACCTGGGGCTATGTCAACGATGAACACGCACCCTGGAAGCTTGAAGTAAAGATGCTGGGATGTCCGCGCCACATTCAGACGGTGCGCCTTGATGATCAACTGCTCGACATCTGTATGGGCCGCTTGCGCCCCCACCCGTCACACCGGGCGATCGTTGAACGCTACGTCCTCACCCCTTTGCTTACTCTGCGCGATGTGGGGAGTTACGGCTTGGCCCTGATCGGGATAGCCAGCCCCAATGCCAGCCTGCGCGGGCTACGCATGCTCGATGCCTACAACCGCCCCCTGCCCATCCCCTCGGCGCGCAACATCCTAGCCCTCGCCAGCCAGCGCGCCAACGGTGACAACGCCCTCACCCTCGCCGGCTGGCAGCGGCTCGGTGTCGCCGTCAAAGCCCCCGAAGCCTTTTCAGGCGAGGCGATCTTTTTTGCACCGAAAGAGATGATCGGTACGGTTTTAGATATCAAGATCGGTTTACATATTGACAAACCGATCTCTAAAAAGATCAAATCCGACGGCGGCGGGGTGGTCGATCACAGCACCGATCACGTTGCCGATCATCTGATCGATCACCTGATCGAGCCTATGATCGCTCCAGTGATCGGTGACGTGATCGGGCGTTCTAAGCCAGCGAAAGCGGCCTCTAAGCCATCAGGACGGGCTAAAACGGCGGTGATTAATTTGCCGCCACGATCACACGGAGATCATGGAAAAGTACAAAATAACGGAGAATCCACCACAAGCACAGTGAGTGCCGAAACGAGCAGGCTGAGCAACGAAGAGGCCCGTGGTGGTGGGGATGAAGAGAATTTTTCTGATCAGCCGCACACGATCAGCTATGAGGATTGGACAGGCCCTGAAGTGCCCGCTAGGTTCACTGAAGAGCCTACTACAAGCAGCGTGACCGCTTTTGATGCTGCATTCAGGCAGGCTTCAGTTGTTGATGCTACGCTGCCTATGGTTGAGGACGAACGACTCACTATGGCAGACATCAGAACAGCCTTCGCAAAAACCAATGTTCCTGCCGCAAAAGAAATTTCGGGCACAACCACGACAGTCCCGAGTTTGGGGACTGAGGCGGTGGAAATGGCAACGACAAGCGCCGATCTAACGCTGGATGCTGCGCCGTTACTGGCTGCCCCTCCTGTTCAGTCGCAGCAGGCCGACGTACCGCCATCGGAGGAAGAGTCAGCTTACGCCCCGGCGTCTGATGATGACGATGATGATGCAGAAAGCGAGCCTCTCACTATGGCGGAGTTGTTGGCCATATTGACCAAAGCTACCGATGCCAATGCTGGGACAACGGAAACGGGTGAACCTGTAGTTTCCCAGCGGTGGGCAAACGCTCCCTTACTGAACGATCCTGTAATCCCCTCGTTCTGGATCGAGAAGTCACCGGCGGCGGACAAGTTGGAGACACCGCCGCTGCGGGCGGCTGCGCCGCAGGCGAGTGGGGGCAGCCGCGAAGCGTTTTGGATCGAGAAACCGCCGACGGCAGACGAGCCTGCGGCGGCTGCGCCGCAGGCGAGCGAGTGCAGCAGCGCAGCGTTCGGGGCCGTTGCGCCGCCTGCGGCGGACGAGGCGGAGGCTACGCCGCAGGCGAGTGGGGGCAGCCGCGCAGCGTTCGGGGCCGCTGCGCCGCCGACGGCAGACGAGCCTGCGGCGGCGCAGCCGCTGGCGAGCGAGCGCAGCCGCGCAGCGTTCGGGGCCGCTGCGCCGCCTGCGGCGGACGAGGCGGAGGCGGCGCCGCAGACGGCGGCACCGGCGCCTGTCACCTCCTCGTTTTGGCTAGAGAAGCCACCGACAGACGCAGGGTTGGCGCATTCTGGTGATGATGCGGAACGTGAGCCCCTCACCATGACCGAGTTATTGACGGCTTTGACCAATACTCCAGATGCCAATGCTGATGCAGCGGCGGCGGCAGCGCGTCTACTGTCCGTTATAACGAAAACGGAGAAGACGCCCACGTTTGGCCATGTGCTGCGTCGTTTCGTGCCTGGGGCTGGGGCAACGATTGCAGCGCACTTTGATGCCAACGGGATGCGGCGTGAACGCCCGGCTTCGCCTCCCCCGTACCAACGTGCGAGCTTGTTTATCAAGCCCACCCTGAGTGCTACGCCCTCTATGGCGTGCGATCCAGTGACTACGGGCAGTGGAGGGCATGAGTTGGTGGCCGGGGTTGATCCGGTGGCAGCGGGAGGCGCCGCGCCCCGCCCGGCGATGCCGGGTGGCGCTCCGGTGGCAGCGGGAGGTACCACCGCGCCCCGTCCGGCGATGCCGGGGGGCACAGCGCGCAGCCAAAGCGGGCCAAACCAGCCCGGTGCTACGCCGAGTGCTAAACGGCTCCGCGAGCTGGGGGTGCGCAGCGACATCGCTGCACAGTTAGGTGATCGCTCGCTGTTGCAGGTCGATCGGGTGATTGCCCAAGCCTATGCCCGCCCAGACATCCGCGACCGGGCCGCATGGGTAGTCTCGGCGCTGCGGGCGCTGCCCGTGGAAGGCGAGACGGCAGAGACCAAGCGCTTGAGTGAGCAGGCTATCCTCTTCCATCCCGCCTTGACGTATGAAGAGCGCACGCACTGGCTCGGTCGTTTCCGTGCCGCCCTGCCCTCTGCACGCCCCACGATTCTCGAGGAATTCTACGCTACCTTCCCTTTGGAGAACCACAATGACAACCATGCCTAGTCTCCCCCACGATCTCGACGCTGAGCGTGCAACCTTGGGGGCCATGCTGCTTGAACGGGAGGCCGTGATCGCGCTTGCGCCCTTTTTGAAGCCGGAACACTTTTATCTCGAAAAGCATGCCTTGATCTACGAGGCACAGTTGGCCTGCTACGAGCGGCGCGAACCGCCCGATTTGGCCACTGTTGCCGCACAACTGCGCTCACAGAACCACCTCGCCACCGTCGGAGGTGCCTCTTTCCTAGCCGAATTGCTCAGCGCTGTACCAACCGCCGTCCATGTAGAGTATTATGCTCGTGTGGTAGAGCGCACTGCCATGGGGCGTGCGCTGATTGAGGCGGGAGGTCGTGTGGCAGCGTTAGGATATGATGATAGCCGTCCCATTGAGGATCGTCTCGGCGAGGCGGCCCAACAGGTGTTTGATGTCTCG
This sequence comes from Candidatus Viridilinea halotolerans, assembly GCA_003934145.1. GTDB lineage: Bacteria > Chloroflexota > Chloroflexia > Chloroflexales > Chloroflexaceae > Viridilinea > Viridilinea halotolerans. The sequence goes on from RSAS01000888.1 coordinate 18,941, forward strand.
GCGGGGCGTCAGGTAGGCCGCAATTTCTTGCCCATGTCACAGATCGCTGGTGATTACCTTGGTGGCTTGCAGACCAGTGTTGATGAGGGCGAGTTGCTGGGCCTCACTAGCGGCTACCCTGAGCTTGACGGCATCACCCAAGGGCTCAAAGCGGGCGAGTTGGTTGTGTTGGCGGCGCGCCCTGGCGTGGGCAAGACCGCCCTGGCGCTTTGTATGGCCTACCATGTGGCATGTCGCGGCCATCATGTTGGGATCTTTTCGCTCGAAATGGATCGTGAACTGCTCTTGCAGCGCCTCATCGCGATCGCGATGGGGGTTCCTACGAACCATATCCCCAGGCTGCTGCGTAGTGGCAACGTAGATGCGATCAATGCCCTTGCGCATGTGGCTGGATTGCCGATCCACGTTGACCATTCGCCGGCACCGCGCATCACCGCCATCCGTGACCGGGCGCGCCACTTGGCCAACGTCTATCCGATCGATCTCTGGATTGTAGACTACCTCCAGTTAGTCCAGAGCGACAACAATCGTGACGACGAGGTGCGGCGCATTACGCAGATCTCGCAGGGGCTGGCCGGTTTTGCCCGCGAGCAGCGCACTCCCGTTTTGGCGCTCTCGCAACTCTCGCGCAATGTCGAGAATCGTGCCAACCATGTGCCAGTTCTCGCCGATCTGCGTGGATCGGGGAGCATCGAACAGGACGCTTCGCAGGTCTGGTTCATCTACCGCGACGAACTCTACCACAGCGACACCGATTGTCCGGGCATCGCCGAGCTTCATGTTGCCAAACACCGCAACGGCGCAACTGGCTTGGCCGTGTTGGCCTTTAATCGTGCGGCGACGCGCTTTGATACACTTGATCGGAAAGAGTATCTCAAATGTTTTGGGAAAAAGGGGGTGTAGGGCACGCTAAGTGATAGTGCACATGGCGCAGAGGTACGCAGAGGGCTTTTTGTGCGCTGCTGGCGCACAAAAACATCCTCTGCGTCTCTTTAGGATGCCCCTTGACTTGAGCTAGGACTACGTCAAAGTCGCCTCCGGTGGGGGTTCGGGGGAGGCGAAGCCTCCCCCGAAGAACTTTCTTTCGTTTTGGCGGCTTCGCCGCCAAAACGAAAGAAAGAAGAGGGTTTGGGGCGCAGCCCCAACGACTTTGGCGTAGCCCTAGACTTGAGCAATCCGCCTTGACGCGCTACAGCGCTAGGCGTATAATCCGCTGAGAGAATAGTCAATACTGACTATTTAGCCGGCATCCAGAAGGCGTGCCTTGCCGTCTGGGGTGTGAAGGATTGCGCCTATGCGCTCGCTCTACCTAGCTGTGACCGAGATCGCACGCAACAAACTGCGCTTTGTGGTGGTCTTTCTGATCGTTGCCCTCATTACGATCCTGGTGCTCTTCACCGCTGCCCTCGGCGATGGCCTCGCCCAGAGTACCAGCGAGTACCTCGACGGCCTCGACGCGAGTCTGCTCGCCTTTCAGTCCGATGTTAACTATCAGATCCCCGCTAGTCGCCTTGGGCGCTCGCGGCTGAACGCCATCCGGCGCGTACCCGGTGTCCTTGCTGTGGGCCCGATCGGCGTCAGCAGTGCCACAATCATCGCCGTGGATGGTGTCGCCTGCAAGGAGCTTAGCGCCGCCTTGATCGGCGTCGAGCCCCGTGCGCCGGGGTCGCCGCCTGTGCTTCGCGGCGATCCTCTTGCGAACAGCCGCGCCGCCGATGCCGTGGTCGATCAGCACATTGTCGAACGTCTCGGCCTGCCGATTGGGGCCACCATCACGCTCAAGGTTGTGCAAGGCATGGAGGAGCAGCACTACAACTTGCGTGTTGTGGGTGCTACCAGCGGGAGCAAGATCAATTTCACCCCGGCTATCTTCGTCCCGTTGCAGCGCTGGGACAGGATCAGGCCCCAAGAGCAGGTGGGGGGGAGTGGCAATGAGATTATCTTCAACATCGTCGCCGTGCAGCTTGATGGCAGCGTGCCGTCGGCGACGGTGGCCGATGAGGTGATGGTGCAAGTTGCTCATGTCGAGATGACCGACCCGGTGACGGCCTATAAGGCAACGCAAGGGTACCAGGATATGCAGTCAACCCTGAGCCTCCAGCAGGGCTTTGTGCTCGTGATCGTCGTGCTGATCATTGGCAGCTTTTTTCAGATCCAAACCCTGCAAAAAGTGGCTCAGATCGGCATGCTCAAGGCCATCGGGGCTTCAAGCTGGACTGTGGTTGGCGCTCTGCTCTTCCAGATCATGCTCACCCTGCTGGTCGGCCTCAGCGTCGGCCTCGCCGCGGTCTGGTTGCTTGCCCAGGCGCTTCCGACGGGCATTCCGCTGGTGTTCAGCGGAGGAAAGATTGCGGTCGCCATTGCCTCCATTCTGGCCGCAGGCCCGCTTGCCGCGATGTTGGCGGTGCGCACTATTTTGAAGATCGAGCCGCTGCGGGCGCTGGGCCTGAGCGCGTAGGAGGTGCCGTGAGCGCACTTGAGGCCAGGGCGGTGAGTAAGCTTTATCGGGCTCACGACGTTGAGGTGTTGGCCGTCGATGCCCTCACTCTCAGCGTAGAGGCCGGCGAGTTCGTGGCCCTGATTGGGCCAAGCGGCTCAGGGAAGACGACGATGCTGGCGTTGTTGGCGGGCCTGCTGCTGCCCGACTCCGGCGAGGTGGTGATCGAGGGGCGCAGCCTGAACTCGCTGGGCAAGGCTGGGCTGGCGGCCTTCCGCCTGAAGCAGATCGGCTTCACCTTTCAGGCTCACAACTTGGTTCCCTACCTCACTGTGCGGGAAAACGTAGAGTTGATGTTGCGGCTCAACGGGCGGCTCGATCGTCAGGGCCGGGCGCGGGCCACCGAACTGCTCACCCAACTCGGACTCGAACGCCGCCTCAACAACCTGCCCTCGGAGCTTTCAGGTGGACAGCAGCAGCGGGTTGCGATCGCCAGGGCGCTTGTCCACGAGCCGAGCATCGTGCTGGCCGATGAGCCAACGGCAAGTCTCGATTCGGAACGGGCGCACCAAGTGACCGCCATCCTTGCGCAACTCATTCACGCGCAGGGACGGGCGGGGATCATGGTCACCCACGACCCGCGCATGTGCATCTACGCCGATCGCATCGTCCGCCTGGAGGATGGCCGCGTAACCCGTGTGCTCACGACGCGCGAAGAGATTGCTCTTTTTGCGCAGACGGGCTAGTGCAAGTGTATTGTTAGACATGGTTTCAGAAAGAGCCTTCTCACGTTACAATCGTAGTGCCGACTTTCGTCGGCTGAGGTCTTTGGAAGCGATGGGATGCCGACGAAAGTCGGCACTACCTATGGCGCAAACAGTAAAGTTGTCACGAACCTTGTCTTAGTGCGAAAAAGTCCTGGGCGTGGTTCGTTGGCTTCGACAAGCTGGTTTTGGCAGGCTCAACCACCGAGCCAACGGCCCGTTGGCTGAGCTTGTCGAAGCCACGGGCCGCCCCTTTTTCGTTGGGGCTGCCGTCTTGTCATGCTGAGTACAACATGGCCTGCGGGCCATTGTTGTACTCAGCATGACAAGAATGAGGATACTTCAAGCGTCATTGATATTACAACCCTAAATGTGCTTGAATAAAGCCGTAGCCGTGATCAAAGCGTGAAATTATCGCGCAATTGTTCTTTTTAAGTTCATCAACGATATCTGGATTGTCGAAATCTTTTGAGTTTCTATTAAGAAAACAACTGATCAATGATTTATTCTGACGAAGATGTGTGATAACTGATGCATATACCAGAGCATCTTGCGGGGTCAAACCATATGGCGTTTCATACGTTGCGGCTTCGCGCAGGGTGTCAAGGGTGAGCGGTATAATCTCGGCGATACGTGTTAAACGACTACGAAAATGTGTAAATCTTTGCTTCTCTTCCTCATTACTTTGCACCAAAAGACTAGTAATATCCTGAATACTGCCGATTCGTGCGGTGTATGACGTAGTGCGAGCAAGTTGTCGTAGCTCAGTTTCAAGGTTCTGCTGAAGTGTTCGCCGACTTCTTGCTTGACGCGTGAGCTTTTCGTGAGGTTCAGCGAGACAGTAGGCTGGTATGATCAGACGCGCTCTTCCTGCTTCGCACATATTCAGAATCTGCTCGCAACTTGTGTGTTGTTCCTGCTCAAACACGAGTTCAAGCACAAAATTAGTCTCAACGTAAATATTCACACCAGAACCTCATGCTCAAGTCTGCCTCCAACCACGGCTTGGTAGAAGCCTGAGTCTATCAACCAGTGCTGCGACGTGTCCAACTCATCTGGCGTCTTATGCATGATGTCATGGAGCCAAGATGCCACCATAAGCTCAAGGCTCTGTTCGCTTACTTGATCAGCCGCAACTCCAGACTGATCAAAAAACGGTTGAAGCACTGGACGTGCATCAATAACGTAGGTTGGCTCTGTGGGTTCATGGTGCACCATCGTGTTTTTCCAAAGATAGAAACGATCAGGGAAGACCATAAGAAAATATGGTGCATTTGGAAAGGTTTCGTGAGCAAGAATATTACGGCGTAAGCGTGCTGCCCATTCGGGAGGCGCGTCGAGTTTACTTTTCACCTCTACGGCAAGCACCAGTTGGTTGGCGTGATCGTAGGTTGCCAAGTCCCAGCTTGCAGGCATACAGACCTCCTTGTTAAATAGCCGAAAGCCGGATGAGCGGATCGAAGCTTGTAGCAGAAAGTATATTCCCTTTAACCAACAAACGCAACCAATAGGCCGTCTCTTCGCATTCTTTGATGCACATCTGCTGCTTGGCCGCTGTATCCGCCAAGCTATGGCTACGCCGCGCCTCAGCGCAGTTCGCACTCACTATAAACTGAACCGTGGGGGGACGCGAGGGAACCATGTTCCCTCGCATCCCCCCTGCCTACAACGTCTGCTCATTCATGCCCGGTGGCGTGGCAGCGCGCGCAATCGTCGATATTCTCGCTGATGCCCTCTTCGCGGTGCTTGGCGAGGGTGGCGGCCTGCGGGTGGGCGTGACAGTTGTAGCATGTGTAGACGGTGTATTGCTGCGGGTTGGTGTGGCAGGTGGCACAGGGGATCTGGCCCTCGCCGCCGTGGTCGAGCGGGAAGGTGTGCGCAAACACCGCTCCCTCCCAGCGGCTCGTGCTGTGGCAACTGGTGCAGTCGGTGCCGAATTGGCCGAGATGGATTTGCGGTTCGGCATGGCAGGCAACACACGTACTTGGCGTGCCCGCATAGATGTGGTTGGCGTGGCACGAAGTGCATGGCGCATTCGTGTGAGCGCCGGTCAGCGGAAACGCCGTGAGGTTGTGATCGAAAGTCGCTTGCTCCCAGCCCGCTGGTGTGTGGCAACTCGCGCAGTCCGTGCCGTACGCGCCCTGGTGGATGTCGTCGGCCTGGTGACAGCCCACGCAGGTTGTGGCGAGCCCGCCGAAGCCGACCGGCTCGCGCACTGTGCCGTGGCAGCTCGCGCACGTCGCTTCGCCGTGCCTACCGTCGAGTGGCACAGCCAGCGTGTTGTGATCAAAGCCGGTGTAACGATCCACGCCGTCGTGACAGCCCATACAGTCGATGCCGAAGTCGGCGACGTGGGCGACCACGAATTCGGCTTGGTCGCTGGTGTGGCAGTTGACACAGGTGGCTGGGTCGAAGACGTAGGCGTTGACTGGGCGCGGGCGGGCGTCAAGCGCCGTGTGGCAGTCCGCGCAGCCAAAAGCGGCCCCGTCGCTGGTCTGTCCGTGGGCCGTGAGCACGAAGCCGAGCGTTGCGTGGGGGAACGTCGCCAGATCCATCTTGGTGAGCGTGGCTGTCGGGCCATTGTGTTCGGTGTGGCAGCCCAGGCAGGCGGCCCCGTTGGGCAGCGCGCCGTGAAGCGTAGCGGTGCTGGCGAGTTGGGTCTGCACGTCGGTGTGACAGTCGAGGCAACGCCCCGCCATTCCACGGGTGTCGAGCGGGTTGGTGTGGCACGCAGCACAATTTCCGCCGAGGACGGCGTGTGATGCCACCCCGCCCAAGCTGACGCCCGTGCGCTCTTGTGCGCTGAGCGGGCCGGGGCTGAACATGCTGCCACCGCTGAGATAGGCGGCGCCAAGCACGGCGACCACGGCGATGAGACCGGCAGCGATACCGAAGGGGGTGAGGCAACCGAGACGACGCATAGCAAGACCCTCAACGCAGGAGCGTCGCGTAGTAGAGCGCGGCGCCAATATGCACGAACGCCAGGACGAAGAGCGCCACCCCCAGCGGGAGGTGGACGGTGTGCCAGAGGGCCAGCAGCCGACGGGCGGTGGCCAGTGACGCGACTTGGCGCAGCAGGCGCTGGCGCTCGGCGAGCAGTCGGCTCACCTCGGTCGCCGTGGCTTGGTCGAGGGTGCCGAGGGCGGCGAGGATGCGCCGCCGTGCTGAGCGGTCGCGCCAGGCGAGCAGCGGGCGGGCGAGGAGGGCCACCAAGGGGCCGCAGGGCAGGCTGGCAGGTGACGCCAGCAGGCTCGTAAGCGCCACAGCGCTGGGTGCCGCACCTGGCCGCGCTAGGCTCTCTAGGCGCGTGGCGCTCACGGCGAGTTGCATTTCCAGTTCGGCCAACGACAACTCGGCTCCGTCCACTGTGCGCGGGATGGCGGTGTAGACGTAGCGACCGACGAAACCGCTCAGCACGACGACTGCGGTGAGTAGGGTCACCACACCGGCTAGGCCGTTGAAGCGCCATGCGGTGTGCAACAGCACCATGTACGAGCCGACGATGCCCATCACGATGTGCCACTGCAGCCATGTGCTCAGCCGCCCGCGCGGGCGCCCACGGGATCGCTTGCGTAGCGAGTAGAGCGTTTCGGTGGCCAGCATTAACAGGAAGCCGACGACCCCCAGGCCGTGGCCCAACAGCGCACCGGGGGCAGTGTCGAGGCCGCGCATCGCCCAGACATAGAGCGCGGTCACCGCACCTACGCCAACAATGGCGATCTCTAGTTCGTAGGTGGCCTGGCGCGGCGGCGGCTCTCGCCGAGGCGCGGGCAGTTCACGGCTGTTTTGCATAGGTGCGCTCCCACGCGCTAAAGTAGTCAGCGACGAGTTGCACCACCGGAGCGCCATCGGCCAGCAGGGCGGCATGGATGGGGGTGATGTCGGCGCGGGCCGCGATCAGGCGCTGCAACGGGTACGCGAGGCGCTGGTCGCCCATCACAATGGCCCCGACCAACGCCCGCTCGTTGAGCATGAGGCGCACCCGGTTGACGGTGTGCTGCTCTACGACCACCCAGTCGGGCAGGGCTGTGCGCCAGCGCTCGCTATCGCCGCGGGCAATCGCCACCAGATCCGTGTCGTCACCACTCCCGCCCATTGCCCCGATGATTGTCGTCGGGATACCCGCGAGCAGCGTGACGTTTTGAGCCACGCTGCGGCGATACGCCGTCGGCGTGCCGGTCATTGTCATGGCCGCAGCCGCGCCGTGGGCGCGAGCGGTAGCCCAGAGCGTGTCGAGCGTGGCGCGACCGGTGGCTTCGTCGTAGACCTGGGCGACATCACCGGCGGCGAGGACATCCGCAGCACTCGTTTCGAGATACTCGTCGGCCAAGATGCCCCGCTCGGTCGCAAGCCCACCGCTGCGGGCGAGCTCAAGGCGCGGGCGGGTGCCGATGGCCACGGCGAGCAATTGGCAAGCGATACGCTCGCCGGTCGCCGTCTCGACGCTGGCGACCCGTCCGCGCTCGCCGAGGGCTTGGAGGATACGCGTGTGATGGTGAATGTGTATGCCAAGCGCACGCAGGTGGCCTTCGACAAGCTGTGACTCTTCGGCATCGAGCACGTTGGCCCAGTAGCGATCCCCGCGCAGTAGGTAGTGAACATGGCAGCCGCGGGCGTGCAGTCCCTCGGCCAGTTCTAGGGCAGTGATGCCACCGCCCACCACGACGGCGGGCGTACCCCGGCGCGCCCGCCGCACAATCTGGCGGGCGTCTTCAAGGCTATCGAGCGTCACCACGCCATCGAGGTCACCGCCCGGAAAGTCGGGCGGAGCAGCCGTCGCCCCGGTGGCTAGCAGCAACTTGTCGTAGGTGAGCGTGCGCCCGTCGGCGAGGGTGAGGTGGTGAGCGTGCGGGTCGAGGCCGACAGCACGTTCTGTGATCCAGGTCAGCCCCAGGGCACGCAATTCGGCGGGCGAGCGCGGGAAGAGTTGGTCTTCGGGAATGAGATCGCTGAGGAAGTAGGCTAGGCCGGGGCGCGAATAGAAACCAGCCGGGTCGTCCGTGATAACCATGATCGATGCAGCGGGCGCGAGGGCACGCAGCCGCTCGGCGGCGGCGATGCCGGCCACCCCCGCTCCAACAATGACGTAGCGCGCGGTCATCAGCAGCCTCCCCGCTTCTGGGCAGCAGTGGGCGCGAAGCGCAGAGCGCCACGCGGGCAGCGGGCCACACACTGGCCGCAGGTCAGGCAGTGGGCATCGGCGATTGGCTCGTCGCGCCAAGCATAGGCCCGCACGTCGAGGCCCAGCGGGCAGTTATAGGAGCAAATGCCGCACTGCACGCAGCGTGCGGGGTCGGGCACAACATTGCCCGTGGCGAGAACTTCCGCACGGGTCAGATCAAAGGCGAGCGAGCGCGGTACCAAAGCCATCATCGAAGCCTCCACATGGGCGGCCCTCCACGCTTCCGGGGCCACTACATGGATGATGGTAGCACCCGAGCATTGGAACTCGCTTGGAAACGCATGGTGTCGCGGTTGCGATCAAACAACCGGGCATGCGCCCAGCGTTGTGGGCGGGTCATACCAGTTGGGTGTGGCCAAAATCTGTAGGGCTGCGCCCCACACCCCGCCGGGCGTAGGAAGGGTGCGCGAGGGAACCTGGTTCCCTCGCGCACCCTTCCTACGCCTTCTCTCCCGCTTGCGTTTAACGGCGAACAGAAAATGCGTGCGTCGCCACGTAAGAACCGCGTTGCAACATCAAAAATCGCGCTGGTTTCGCCCCCTCTCCCGCTTGCGGGAGAGGGGGTCGGGGGGTGAGGGCCATCCGTGGCATCCCAAGCGCCTATCCGGGGTTCCTAAAGTCCAATATTCTCTCCGCCCTTAAAATCTTAGACAAGGTTCGTGGCAACGTTACCGTTTGCGCCAATAGGTAGTGCCGACTTTAGTCGACTTCCCATTGCTGCCAAAGACCTCAGCCGACTAAAGTCGGTACTACGATGGGAAAGCGCGAAGCCCCTTTCTGAAACCATGTCTTAGAGAGAAATGTGAAGGCTCGCGGGCTATTCCAATCTGCTTCCAAGCAAAGCCGTCTACACTGAGGGCATGTCCAGAGCTTGCTACCAGGAGGTACCCCAATGAACCAGCGCACCATGATCGCCGTCGCTGCCGCCGTAACCGCCCTTGTCCTCGTCCTCTTCGCCCTCGTCCTTCCCGGCCTGTCCAGCACAAGCACCACGCCAACGCCCACGTCGGCCCCATCCGCCCCCACAGCCGCCCCCACAGCCGCCGCCCAGCCGCAGAACACCCCCACCAGCTACGCCGTCTCGGCTGACCAAGCGGGCACGCTAGCCCTTGCCACCGCTGGCGGTGGCGCAACGCTGGCCGGCACGCCCGCGTTGGTAACCTACCAGGGCGTCGTCGCCTACGAAGTTCCGCTCAGCACCGGCTTTGCCTACGTGGACGCAACAAGCGGCCAAGTACTCATCGCACCCGGGGCGTCGGGCACCAGCTCGGGGGGCGCGAGCGACGACGATGATGACGACGACGACGATGACGACGACGATGACGACGATGATGACGACGATGACGATGATGATGATGACGACTGATGCCAAAAGGTGCAGGAGGGGTGCGCGCGGGAACCAGGTTCCCGCGCATCCTCCCACCGTCCGGCGGGGTGGCATGGGGCGTCGCCCATACGCATTACGTAAGCCTCTGGCGGGCTTTGCGGCGGGGGTTCGGGCTTGCCCTGAGCCTCGTCGAAGGGGCATGGCCCCCGAAAAATTTCCCCTTTCGGCGGGGTTTAAGGGGCCGCAGGCATCTTATGTTCATGCGCATGGGGCGCAGCCCTACAGGATTTGATTACGCCCACACCAAATCCTGTTGAACAGCCAGCATAGCGTATCATGCAGGCACGCTCAGGAACTGTTCTGGGTGCCGTCGCCTCATCGAAAGGATGTGACAGCATGAATCCGCGCAACATCATCGTTCTATGCGTGGCCGTTGCCCTCTTGAGTGCCTGCTCTGGCACAGACATGCTCGCCCCGCAAGCTCCCCAACCCGCAGCCGAGTCCTCCGTACACACGAAGCAGCCGCATCTTTATCAAGGGGAGGCCGGCCCTGAGCATTGGGAAGGCGAGTGCAACATTGGTGAAGCGCAATCCCCAATCGACATTGCGCGTACCCAAGCCGAAGATTTGACTAACATCGCTTTTCATTACGAGGCCAGCGCTGTTAGTCTGTTAAACAATGGGCACACGCTACAGGCGAAGTATCCCGAAGGCTACGAAGGCTACATTGAACTACCCGAGCAACAGGGCAACGCCGCCACGCCCCAACGCTACCATGTTGCTCAGTTCCATTACCATGCTCCCAGCGAGCATACGATCAATGGGCAATCCTTTGCTGCCGAGCTTCACATTGTTCACTACAAACGCGATGACCCAGGGCAAAACCCTGCGGTGGTCATTGGGATCTTGCTCGAAGAGGGTGCAGAAAATCCCGCCTACGCGCCTTTCTTAGCAGATCCGCCCAGCGAAGAGAACGAAGAAGTCGCAGAGGTTGAAATGAATTTGGCAGCGCTCCTTCCAAGTGTGCAGACCTCTTTTCGCTACGTTGGCTCCCTAACCACTCCGCCATGCACCGAAGGCATTACGTGGGTAGTAATGAATACACCGGTGCAACTTTCAGCAGAGCAACTGGGCAAGCTTGAAGCCATTTGGGAAGGCAACAACCGACCCGTACAGGCGTTAAACGAGCGTGTGCCGATCGAAGACACGACGCCATGAGGCAACCTGCTCATCTCGCCTGCGTGTTTTTCTTCCCATTGGAACGGCCCTCACCTCATGTCCCCCCTTCGGCAAGCTCAGGACACCGCATCTCCCGCAAGCGGGAGATGCGGCTAGCTTTTCAGGATACTGCTGGTTTATTACCTGGGAGCACGGGCCGCTGGCCCGCATGCGGGCGGGACGCCCGCGCTCCCAGGGCCACGCATGCATAAACCAGCAGTATCTTTCAGGTATACAGTTTTTTGCTCCGCCGCTTTCTAATGCGGCGAAACGAGATAAAGTGGTATCTCTCTGGTGTGTAAAGCGTTTTTTTGGGTACATCCAATTCATCGCAACGCCACTGACCTGGCAGGTGGGGCGCGTGCAGCAAC
>RSAS01000317.1 GCA_003934145.1 Candidatus Viridilinea halotolerans
TGCAATGCGATTCCAGAAGGGGGCGCACACGTTTTCTGTCCGCCCTTAAACCGGAAGGCGAGATGCTGCGGGGGCCATGCCCCCGCCCCCCCGCCGGAAGATCCACCAGAGGCTTACGTTCATGCGCATGGGAAATGGCCCCCGAAGAATCCCCTTTCCGGTGGGGGGGCGGGGGAGGCTTCGCCTCCCCCGCAAATCTCTTTTCCTTCGTTGTGGCGGCGAAGCCGCCACAACGAAGGAAAAGAGATTTGCGGGGCGCAGCCCCAATGCCTACCGCCCATACGAAATCGAAGGCAAATAGGTCACCATACTAGGAAAGAGCACGATCAAGATCAACACCGCCACCTGCACCCCAATGAAGGGAATCACCCCGCGGTAGATGTCGGTCGTCTGGATACTCGCCGGGGCCACGCCGCGCAGGTAGAAGAGCGCAAAACCAAAGGGCGGCGTCAGGAACGAGGTCTGCAAGTTCGCGCCCATCACCACCCCAAACCAGATCATGTCAACGCCCAACTCCCGCGCCACCGGTACAAAGAGCGGGATGACAATGAAGCAGATCTCGAAAAAATCAATAAAGAAACCCAACAAAAAGACGATCAGCATGCTTACGATCATAAACGCCGGTATTCCACCCGGCAGATTAGCCATCAGATCGAAGACAAACTTATCGCCGTGCAGGGCACGGAAGATCAGCGCAAACGCGGTCGAGCCAATCAGAATAAACATCACCATGGTCACGTTGCGCAGCGTCGAATCCGAGACGGTGCGGAAGGTCTTGAACGTCAGCCGCCCATTCGCCGCTGCCAGCAGCGTCGCCCCGAGGGCCCCCACCGCACCCGCCTCGGTCGCCGTGGCCAAACCAAAAAAGATCGAACCCAGCACCGCAAAGATCAAAATCAGCGGCGGAATCATCACCTTGATCACGCGCAGCAGCAGCGCCACCCCCTTGAGGGGGCGCGCCTCGGGCGGCAGCGCCGGGGCAAGGTCGGGTTTGACCAGCGCCAACACCCAGCAGAAGAAGGCCAACGAAAAGGCGAGCAACAGGCCCGGAATGAGCGAACCCATAAAGAGCCGCCCCACCGAGACGCCCAATTGGTCGCCGAGTACCACCAGCACTACCGAGGGTGGAATGATCTGCCCCAGCGTCCCCGAAGCACAGATGACGCCACAGGCGAGTTGCTTATCATAGTTGTAGCGCATCATAATCGGCAGCGAGATCAGACCCATC
>RSAS01000930.1 GCA_003934145.1 Candidatus Viridilinea halotolerans
CATCCGTGGCATCCCAATCACCTATCCGTGGCTTGCCGAGCGAATGTTCTGTCCGTCCATGAACCCGCTTGCGAGAGAGTCAGCGGGATACCTGCGGTTCCCCCACTTCCCACTTCCCGCTTCCCGCTTCCCGCTTCCCGCTTCCCGCTTCCCACTTCCCGCTTCCCACTTCCCGCTTCCCGCTTCCTCACACAAGGATTCACCATGTCCCTCGAAGTTCAATCCATCGCCCTACCGCCGCCCTTGCCCCCCCGCCGCGACCTTGTCGCCGTGGGCGAGGAGTTGCGCATGCTGGTGCGCAGTGGACGCCTGCGCGACTGTTGGGATCTTCCGCCCGAACACACCTTTGCGCTCGCCGGCATCGGGAGCGAAATCACCCCTGCCGAACGGGTGGATCTCGATTGGTACGGCCCGCTCGAAATCTGGCGCGACCCCGAACACGAAGTCTCCGACATTCTCTACAACGGCCCAACCGACGAACCCTTCTATGTCGTGCAGCGCGGCGCGATGGTCTGTACCGGCGTGACCGCGCACCCACGCTGGATCGCCTGGGTGCAGCGCCAACTCTTGCTGCGCAGCCAGCGCCTCGCCCCCACCGACGGCCTTTTGCCCTCCATGGCCCAAGGCGTCGCCGACCGGCTGCGTTTTGCGCTCACCGGCCCGCCGATGTCGCGAGAGGGGCGCACGCTGGCCATTCGCCTTCTACCCGAACGCTGGCGCAGCCTTGATGATCTCATCCAGGCCAACCTGCTCAACCGCGAAGCCGCCCATCTGCTGGTGGAGGCATTAGCTTCCGGGGCCTCCGTGTTGGTGGCCGGGGCGACGGGCAGCGGCAAGACGACGCTCACCGCCGCGCTCACCCAGGCGATTGGGCGGCGCACGCGGCTGGTCTGCATTGAGGACGGCGGCGAGTTGCCGCGTGCGCCCAACAGCCTCCACATCGAAGCGCCCAGCGAACATGGCGGTTTTGCGCGGGCGGTAACCTTCGCGCTGCGCCAGAAACCAGGCTACATCATCGTTGGCGAAGTGCGCGGCGGCGAGGCAATCGCCATGCTCCAAGCGGCTGCCACCGGCCACCCCAGCGTTGGCACCATCCACGCCGGAGGCGTCCAAGGTGCCCTGCGCAACCTTGAACGCATGGCCATGCTCGGCCTCGCCGCTGAAGCGGGCGGTGGCGGCCAAGCCGCCGCCCAAATCGTGCGCGGCCTCATCACCTCCGACACCG
>RSAS01000286.1 GCA_003934145.1 Candidatus Viridilinea halotolerans
GCTGGTGGGAGCTTGGGTGGTCATGGGTGTTTTCTCGTTCTACCGCCCTCAAAAAACCTATTTCCGGGGGGTGATCTGCTCAAGGGTAGTCTAGCACATAGGGGGTCTTGCTGAATCGGCGTCATGTGCGTGACCAGATCATTCAACTTGGGCTGCATAAAGACCCGTGTCAGCAACCAATGCGCCTGTGTGAAGTCTGCATTGATGGAACATGGCACCGCTACCTGACCAATGTCCTGGATCCCAAACGGCTGAGCATCGTGGAGGTCGTGGCGGTCTATGATGCGCGCTGGAAGATTGAAACCAGCTTCTTGTTGGTGAAGCGATTGCTTGACTTGTCGTATCTCTGGGTCGGCAGTCACAATGGGGTGTGGTTGCAAGTGCTCGCCACCTTCCTGTTCTATAGCGTACTGATCGATCTGTGTGATGATGTCGCCGACGAACTCGGCGTTCGCTTGGATCAGATTTCGGTGGAAATGGTGTATCGTGGGCTGTACCATTATTCAGTTGCGTTGGCGCAAGGTGATTGGGAAGGAACCGCTCCGGCATACTTTGCACAAGACCCCAAGGGACTCGGCATCATCAAACGCGAACGCCCCCGCGATGGGCCAACCACCACGGAGATCATTCGGCGAGCAATTCTCGATTTTTCGCTTCCTGATGCCGGAATTGACACATGAGACAAATTCCTGATGCCGACTTGACACATGAGGCAAAACCTTAACCGATGACAGATAACCAGGTTCCCCCGCACCCCCTATACACATTACGGAGCCTCCTCGCCTCCCGCCTCTCACCTCTCGCCCCTCACCCGCACCCCCGCGCTACACGGCCAGACCAGCGGGCGCAGCACACCACCATCTAGCTCCATGTCGGCCCAGCAGCGTTCGCGCTCCGCATTGGTCATGCGTGGCACATACCAGATCACCGGATGTTCGTCGAGGGCTTCGCCATCAACGAATTGCTCCGGCCCTTGGCGCTCGTCGAGGGCGCAGCAAGTGCCGAGCGTCGGCAGATCGCCCTGGCCATCCTGCGGCTTGGCCTGTGTCCAGTAGACGTAGGCCAACTCCGCGTCACCCCAGAGCGGGGAGATCGTCTGGTTGCCACCAGCCCCCGTAAGCTGAAATGCTTGCGGGCCACCGGCAGCCCACTCCTGCCAACCCTCCTCATGCAGCGGGGTTGTCTCGTTGCCGTCCCACACACTCAGGCTTGATGGCGCGACCG
>RSAS01000428.1:0-21822 GCA_003934145.1 Candidatus Viridilinea halotolerans
GTGCAGAAGAGCAGACCTGTGAGGTCTTATTTGAAACGTATTGGGGCATGGGCCCGAACCGCTCAGGCCGAAGCATGCGCCATACGATCGTGGCGATGAAGTACGCATCGGGGGCGCATGCTTCGGCCCTACGCGAACAACCTTGACCCTTTTTTGCACAAACCGATTCGTTGCTCCACCGCATCAGAACGCGGCGGAGCAAAAAAACTATATACCCGAAAGATGCTGCTGGTTTATGCATGCGTGGCCCTGGGAGCGCGGGCGTCCCGCCTGCATGCGGGCGGGACGCCCGCGCTCCCAGGGAAATAAACCAGCGGTATCCCAGCCCCCCCTACCCCTCTTCGGCAAACTCTGGTTCGACAGGCTCACCGACCGGGCATCGCCTCTCCCGCAAGCGGGAGAGGGGGCGAAGATGTTGAGATTTTTGGTGTTCCAATGCAGTTCTTACAAGGCGGCGTACAGATTTTCTGTCCGCCCATACTCGTCACTCGTCACTCATCACTGGAATTACCGCATGCGCCAGCGCCAGAGCAAGCCGCCACCGAGAGTCAAGAGCAGGGCAAAGCCCAGCAGCAGGCCCGCGAAGTTGCCACTGCCCCCTTGCGCGCCGGTGAGCGGTAGGGTACTCGGCGCGGGCACCGGCTCAGTAGGGGTTGGCGTTTCAGGTGCGGGTGTCGTTTCAGGTGTGGGCGTCGTTTCAGGCGTGGGTGTCGTTTCAGGCAACGGCGTCTCGGTAGGGGTTGGCTCTGCGGTTGGCAGTGCAGTTGCCGTGCGCGTAGGAGGTGGTGGGGGCGGCGGATCATCACCAGAGCCTGAATCGGATTGCGGCGGGGGCGGCGGAGGCGGCGGAGGCACATCCGTTGGCGGGGGCGGCGGGGGCACATCCGTCGGCGGCGGGGGGGGCGGTGGGGGCACATCCGTCGGCGGCACCTGCTGCACCGTCGGCGGGGGTGGCGGGGGTGGCGGCGGGGGCGGCGGTTCCGCGCTCTCGGTGAGCGCCAGCACCATCACGGCTGAACCAGTGTGGGCAACCGCGCTGGTAGCGTTCCAGTTTGCCACCAGTGCCAGGAGGAGCGCGAGGGCCAACGCCGATACGAGATGTTTCATTGGGTTTCTCCGTTTAGGGATAGGCTTCAGAGAGTACGATTTCACAGAGCCAACAATATCAGAGGTGCGTAGCGTAGTTCACCAGCTTATCAGAAATAGATAACACCTGCAATGAGCTTAGAATACCAATCATTATGTTCTGCACCTAGTGATATGGTTAAGTACATATTCTGAACACCATTGAGTAATTGCTTATTTTTGTAATACTCTTGTTCAAACTCAATATCTGTAATCGGTAAATCATAAGTAGTTTCAGCAAAAACAAAAGAAGCTCGCATCTGTTCTTTATTTCTGTTCGTCATAATCGTGTATACACCGAATTCCTGTGGCTTGATAAGAATCAGCGAGTGATTTAGTTCATTGATCTTTTCTGAATGGACGGCCTTTCCTCGATTTCCAAACAACATTCCCGTTTGCTGTGAACAGAGCCTATCAAGAATATTTTCTTGTAAGGGTACTTTACCGACAACTTGTAGTACTTCTTCTAGAAACAGACAATTTTCAGATTGATAGCCTTGCGGCATTGGGCTAGTGACTGTAATCTCAACCACATCAAGTAGGTCAATGTGATCTACCAAATGTGAATCAACCTCACCATACTCTTGATGAGAAACGGGACGTATCCATACAGGAGCGTCATTGTTCCGGATTGCACGAAAACCCGTTCGCATCCTTTGCAATTCTATACCTGCAATACATCTCTCACTATATTTTTTTGAATTAGCAAGACATACAAACAATCTTTTCATGCCTCATTCCTATTTGAGATGTATTATCTGAACACCGCTACTGGCCTTTTGTAAATATTCAGCGAGCAATCTACGGTGACACTTATCTGGCAGGTGTTCACTACACAGAAGACATGAATAATTCAACTGTTCAACGATAACTTTACTTTTTATGCTCCGTATATCAAGGAGATTGAGATACTCAATCTCGTATTCTGCCCAGCTCATCTGTTTCTTTCGATACCTATCAAGCAACTCTTTCGTTGGGGCAAATTCAATTTTGTGCTCATAGCCAATATTTGCAACCCTGTGTGCAAAGAAAGGCAGATCTGTACCTTTCGCATATCCTGCCAATTGAGACATATTGCTAATTCGCGTATCAACTATTGTTTTGACTTTGCTTTGTTCCAATAGTTCAAAAAAAGTTTTAGCTGACTTATGAGTAAAACCAATAGTAAAAAGAGTTATCATGCAACCTCCTTTTGACTTGATTCACTCTCTGAATATGCAATATCCTTATTTCGCAGTCTGTAAGCAAACTCTATCTGATCTTCAATAGTAACAGTTCCGTCAAATAGGGAATTCTGTGGCAATCTCTTAAAATATTTTTTTATCAATAGATCTTCTAGCGTTGTGTTATTAAGAATCTTGCCGTTTTTGAGAATATGTCTCACAGATATTCCCTCCTTGACTAATTGATAGGAGATCATGGCAAACCTATGGCAGTCAAAAGGATCTGCTTCTGAACACATTAAGACGATACGGTATCCCATGCCAAGACCGCTATGTAATCGCTGTATGCCTTGGTTGAATTGCTCCGTCTTGCGTACTTTTTCAAAGTCAACTTTTCCATCATTGTCTAAAAGGTTCATGTCAGTGTGTCGTGCGCCAAACTCGCTTCCAAAGTGGGAGTAGCGTATTTCTACCGTTTTTAACTTGCTTGACAAGATTGGCTTGTTGTACTGTGGTGCAATTCTGCTAAAGGGTACACTTCTCACATCAATGACACAATTGATATTATGAACGGCAAGCAGATCATAGAATTGCTCGAAAGAATGGGTTGAATGCCCTATGGTATATATAATCTTCTCTGTCATAGTATCACATCCTTCCTCGCCAGACGGCGAAAGGACGCGAGGGAACCTCGTTCCCTCGCGCACCCTTCCTGCAAGTGAGGCTTCGCCTCCCCCGCCCCCACTCCCTACCGCAGCACCAGCGGCAGCAAGACACGGAACTCGCCGCTGCTGAGGCCGCTGGTGGCCGTCGCTGGGCCGTACTCGTTGTTTTGGCCGTTAATTTCGATCTCTTCGAGCCAGTAGCTGTAGCGTACACCAGGCGTGGCGCTGGTGTCAAGCCAACTGTAGCTGGCGCCCATCTGCGGCCCGCCACGGGAGAGGATGCGTTGCGGGGTGATGCGCTCCGCATTGGCGCGCGTGCCGTCCGCGCTGCGCCACACATGGAAGGCCCATGTGTCATGCTCGCTGGCAGTACTCCAGCGGACGCGGATGTCTTCGCCCTGCACCGTTGCATTGAACTCGATCAGGGTGATTGCCGTGGGGTTGATCAGGCCGGCCCAGATGTTCAGGTTGCGTTCGCCTGGCACCAGCGGCACGATGCCGCTCTGTCCATCCAGCGGATCGGCATCGCTGTCGATCCCTGGGGTGGTGAAGGTGTAGCCGTTGGGAATATCCGTAAAGACCACGCGGTAGTCACCGGGGATGAGGTGCTCAAAGATGTACTGGCCCTGCTCATCGGTGCGTACCGTGATGGGTTGGCCCGCCGCGTCGCGGACGGGGGTGCCGTCGCCGTGGATCAGGTGTACGTGTACTCCCACCGCCGGTGGCTCGCCGGGGTCGCGCCGCCCGTTGCCGTTCAGGTCAAACCAGACGACGCTGCCAAGCGCGGAGTGGCGGTAGAGGCCGAAGTCAACCGTGGTGTTGCCGTTGGTATCATCGCCATCCACGTCTACGCCTGGTGCCTCGCGGCTCCAGATGGTGATGCTGCCGCTGCGGATCACATCACCCTGCTGCGTCCCGTTGTCGTCGTTGTCAACGTTGTTGTTCGGGTTGGGCGCAGGTTCGTAGGGGCCAACCCGTGAGCCATTGACGCCGGTGCTGCTGACGTAACCGGCTGGCGGTACCACTTCGACGATGTAGGTGCCCGGTACGAGGTTGTCGAAGAGGTAGAGCCCTTGGTCGTTGGTGCGCGTGGTGGCAATGGACGGCCCGTCGGGCTGCCCGTCACCGTTGCTATCCTGGTAGAGCCGCACTTCCACATTAGAAATGCCGCGCTCGCCCGCGTCCACACGCCCGTTGTTGTTGATGTCGTCCCAGATGAAGTTGCCCAAGCGCACGCGCTCGTACAAGCCAGCATCCCAGGTGGTGTCCTGCTCACCCGGCCCCAGGCTGATCAGCCCGGTGCGCCGCGTGGTTGGGTCGGCATCACTGTCGCCACCTGGGTTGGTGCCCTGGTTGCGGAAGGTGAGATCGTAACCGGCGGGCGGCACGAACTCGATGATGTAGTCGCCTGGCCCTAGGTCGGGGAAGTGGTAGAAGCCATTCTCGTTGGTCGTCGTCGTCTGGAGCAGGGTGGTACCGTCGCCCGCGTAGAGACGGACGGTGACACCGGGGACGCCCACTTCGTCGCCATCCTGGATGCCGTTGGCGTTGCGGTCGAACCAGACGCGGTCGCCGAGGCTGCCGGTGAAGTAGATGCCCGCGTCCCATGTCAGGTCGGTGGTGGCGGGCGGCAGGCTGATCACCGGCGTGCGTCCAGTGGTGGTGTCGGCGTCACTGTCGAGCGTCTGGTCATTCGTGCTGCCGCTGGGGCTGCGCTCGTAGCCGGGCGGTAGCTCGAAGCCGACGACGTAGTCGCCTTCGCCGAGCCGCGTGAAGCGGTAGTAGCCGTCGGCGTCGGTGGTGGTGGTGCTGAGCACCGTCGTGCCGTCGGCGGCGTAGAGGGTGACGCGCACCCCGGGTACGCCGGTCGTCTCGTTGGCATCCTGGATGCCATCCTTGTTCAGATCGAGCCAGACGCGGTCGCCGATGGTCGAGGGGCGGAAGAAGCCGAAGTCGAGGCGCAGGTTGGCGTCGTTGATCGTGCCGTCCGGCTCCTGCTCCGAGCGGAGCGTGACTGGGCTGCTGCTGGCGGTGCGTCCGGTGCCGAGGCCGTTGTTGTCGAGGTTGATGTCGTTGTTCGGATTGTCGGTGACACCGGGAATGTCGGTTGAGGACTCGTAGCCCGCTGGTGGGGTGACGCGCACCACGTAGTCGCCTGGGCGCAGGTTCTCGAAGCGGTAGTTGCCGTCATCGCCGGTGGTCTGCGGAGGTACCGGGTTGCCATTGGCGTCGGTCGCCGGGGTGGTGCCGTCGCCGAAGAAGAGCTCAACGGTGGCACCCGGGATCGGCAGGTCGCGGCCAGCATCGAAGACGCCGTTGTTGGCGAAGTCCTCGAAGACAAACTCGCCCAAACTGAGCGGACGGAAGAAGCCGAAGTCGAGCGTCAGATTGGCATAGCCCTCCTCCTGCGGCTCGTCGCCCGAGGTAAGGGTGATGGCGTTGCTGGTCACCGGGCCGGTGGTGCTATCGCCAATCCCGTTGTCGTCGTTGTTCTCGTTATTGTTGGGGTTGGCACTGCTGGTGATGTCGTCCGAGGAGCGATAGTCGCTCGGCGGGGTGACGCGCACCGTGTAGTCGCCCGGCTTGAGGTTGGTGAAGCGGTAGGTACCAGTGTCGTCCGTAAGCTGGTTGGGCACGAGGTCGCCATTGGCATCACGCGCCGGGTTACCGTCACCATCGAGCAGTTCGACCGTCGCACCGGCCAGCGGCGTATCCACCTCAGGATCGTAGCGCCCGTTGTTGTCACGGTCGTGGAAGATCAGGTCGCCCAGGCTGAGCGGGAGGTAGAAGCCGAAGTCGAGGCGCAGGTTGCCGTAGCCGTTGTAGTCCGGCTCGTTGCCCGCGTTGAGATTGATCGGGTTGCTCTGCACTGTTCCAGTGGTACTGCTGCCGATGCCCTTGTCGTAGTGGTCATCGTTGTTGTTGGGCAACTCGGTAATGCCGTCAACATCGTCCGAGGAGCGGAAGTCAGCCGGCGGGGTGACGCGCACCACGTAGTCGCCCGGCCAGAGATCCTGGAAGAGGTAGGTACCAGTCACTCCCGTGGTCTGCGGCTGCACTGGGTTACCAAAGACATCGCTCACCGCACTGCCATCGGGATAGATGAGTTCCACCGTCGCGCCAGCCAGCGGGGTATCCACCTCGGGATCGTAGCGTCCGTCGTTGTCGCGGTCGTGGAAGATCTGGTTGCCCAGGCTGAGCGGCCCGGTGAAGCCGAAGTCCACGGTGAGGTTGGAGCGGTTGTCGGGCGACTCGCCCGCGTCCGTAGCCGGATCGGGGTTGCGGTTGCTCTCGCCCTGCGGCTCGTTCGCGTTGGGGCCAAGGTCGATCACGGCGCTGCGTACACTGCCGCTGGCATGCTGGATGCCGTTGTCGTTGCTGTCGCCGCGCGTGTTGGGGTCGGGCTCGTGGAGCGAGCCGGTGCTGGTGCTGAAGCCGGCCAAGGCTGCACCGACGGTGAAGTTGTCGGCGATCACCTCGACGATGTAGCGGCCCGCCGGCAGGTTGTCGAAGCGGTAGTAGCCGCCGTTGCTCGTCACCTGGTCGGCAACCTGGTTGCCGGTAGCATCATTGACGCGATCACCATTCTCGTCGAGCAGGCGCATAATCACGCCGTCCCGTCCGAAGTTGGGGTTGTCATCATCGTCAATGTGGCCGCTGTTGTTGCGGTCGTACCAGACGCGGTTGCCGAGGCTGTAGGTGGGCACGACGCGAATGATGTAGTCCTCCACCTCACCATCGGGCGCGTAGCCATCCGGCCCCAGGTTGGGATCGCTGCTGAGGCGGAAGCGAGCGCCTAGGTCGCTATCGAAGGTGGCGGTCATGGGCACAGTGAAGGTGAGGGTGAACTCGTCGCCAGCGGCACCGTCGGGTATCGTCAGGCGTTGGGTCTCGCCGGGGCCGTCGAAGCGTCCGTCGCGGTTGAAGTCAATGAAGCCGTAGAGGAAGGCATCCGCGCCGGTGGTGTTGGTGACGGTCACCACGACATTGGCGGGCAGGCCGGTGTAGAGGGTGGGGAAGAAGACGCCATCTTCGTCCGCGCCGTCGCCCAAGGCATCGTCACTGGGCTGGCCATTGCGCTCGGCGTCAATCGTGGCGCCAAGTTGCAACCCCTCGGTGATGAGGTGGTGCGGGCCGTTGTTGGCGAGCGTGGTGTTGTAGCCAATGTCCTGCGGCAGGTCGCCCCAGTCGCTGCGGGCGAAGCCGAAGTCCACCGTCAGGTTGGAGCGCTCGTCGGGCGCTTCGCCTGTCGGGTTAGGGTTGGCGATGTCGGTTTCGCCCGTCGGCTCGTTCGCGCCACCATCGTTACCCAGCGTGATGGTACCGCTGCGGATGCCATTCACCGCCGGGGTGGTCGAGACGATGCCGTTGTCGTTGTTGTCGTCATCGTCGTTCGGCTCAACTTCTTTACCCGCGCCGGTGCTGCTGAAGTGGCCTTCGAGCGGCTGGCCTGGGGTGAAGTTGTCACTCACCACCTCGACGATGTAGTCACCGGCGAGCAGGTTGTCGAAGCGGTAGTAGCCGCTGATGTTGGTCGTGGCGGTGACGACAAGGCCGTTGGTATCAGTGACGGGCACGCCCGCCGGGGTAAGCAAGCGCACGATCACGTTTTCGATGCCAGGTTCACCCGCATCGCGGATGCCATCGTTGTTATCGTCGCGCCAGATGCGATTGCCCAGGCTGTAGGTGGGCACCACCTGGATGAGGTAGTCCTCCACCTCGCCGTCGGTGGCAGTGCCATCAGGCCCAAGCCCCGTGTCGGTGCTGAGGCGGAAGCGGGCACCCAGATCGCTGCCAAAGGTGGCGGTCATGGGCACGGTGAAGATGAGCGTGAAGGGCTGGTCGGTGACGCCACTGGCCACAGGCAGCACCACCCGCTCGTTCGGGCCGTCGAAGCGCCCATCGTTGTTGAAGTCAATGAAGCCGTAGAGGAAGGCGTCGCGTCCGGTGGTGTTGGTGACCGTCACCACCACGTTGGCCGGCAGGCCGGTGTAGAGGGTGGGGAGGATGACGCCATCATCGTCGGTATGGGCAGGATGGTTGGCATCGTCGTCGGGCTGGCCATCCAGATTGGGCAGCACCGTCGCGCCCATCCGCAGATCGGGGGTGATACCGTGGTTCGGCCCACCGTTGGCGTCAAGCGTATTGTAGGGCGCGGGCAGATCGCCCCAGTCCACCGGCACGAAGCCGAAGTCCACACGCAGGTTGGAGTTGCTATCGGGTGTATTGGGGTGGTCGGTTTGGGCCGGATTGCCCATGCCAGTCGTCTGCGTTAGGTTCTGGTTACTCTCACCCGTGGGCAGCGAGCCCGGCACGAGCGTGATCGGCTGACTACGCACCGTGTTGGCCGTGATGAAGACGCCGTTGTCGTCGTTATCTTCGGCGCTCGGATTGTTGGCGTTCACCGGATCGCGGCTGGAGGCGAAGCCCACCAGCGCGGGGCTGGTGCGATCCACCTCGACGATGTAGGTACCGGAGATGAGGCCGGTGAAGAGGTAGCGCCCACTGGTGTCGGTCTGCGTGGTGGCGAGGAGCGTCGTGCCGTTCTGCGCGAAGAGGCGCACGGTGACATTCGCCAGACCCTCTTCGGATCCGTTGACGCGGCCATCGTTGGCGGTACCGCCATCGCGCCCGTCGTCGCGCCAGACGAGGTTACCCAAGCTCATGCCGTAGAAGCCGAAGTCTACGGTTTGGTTGCTGTTGTTGTCGGGGCGGAATTCGGGGTGGCTATCCACATTGGGAAGTTCGCCCGTCGGCTCACCGCCGATGCTCAACGTCACCATCTCGGCCAAGACGCCGCCCGCGTAGAAGCCACCCGGCTGCAAGCGGCCATTGTCGTCGCCGTCGGTCGGAACGGTATCCGGGTTGGGCGGCACAAGCTCGCTGCGGATGCCACCGTCCGTAATGAAGGTACCGCTGCTGAAGAGGCCGGCCAGCGGCGCGTTGGGCGCAAACTGATCCGCCGGGATGCCCACGCGGTAGCTGCCCGGGTTGAGCAGGCGCGGCGTGGCGAGCGGCGTACCGTCGGGGTTGGTGTACTGGGTGAAGAGGTAGGTACCCGTAATGCTCGTCGTGGCCACCGCAATGGGGGTGGTCTCGGCGCCATCAATGGTTCCGCTGCGGTCGGCATCGTAGAAGAGTTCGACGCGCACGTTGGGGATACCAACTTCAGTGCCATTAATAAGGCCATCGTTGTTGGTGTCGTACCAGACCTGGTTGCCCAGCGCGACCGCCTGGAAGAAGCCGAAGTCGAGGCGCAGGTTGACATCGTTGTTGGGGCCGTCCGGCTCGCTCTCCGAACGGAGCTCCACCACAGCGCTGCTCACCTGGCTGCTGCCGTCAACGCTGCCGCTGCCGATGCCGTTGTCGTCGTTGTCTACGTTGTTGCTGGGATCGGCGGTGGTGCCAATGTCGTCCGAGGAGATGTAGCCAGCCGGCGGGGTGACGCGCACCACATAGTCGCCGGGCGGCAGATTCTCGAAGAGGTAGAGGCCGTCGCCTTCCGTGGTCTGCGAGAGCACCAGCGTGCCGGTGATGTCGCGGGCCGGGTCGCCATTGGCGAGGAAGAGTTCAACCAAAGCACCCGGTAGCACTTGGTCAACCGTGGCATCGTAGCTACCGTTGTTGTCGTTATCAACAAAGATCAGGTTGCCCAGACTGAGCGGGCGGTAGAAGCCGAAGTCGAGGGTGAGGTTGCTATTGTTGTCGTCGCCATCCGGCTCCTCACCCGAGGTGAGCGTGATCAAGTTGCTCAACACCGGGCCGGGGATACCACTACCAATCCCGTTGTCATCGTTGTTCACATCATTATTGGGATCAGCACTGGTGCCAATGTCAGTGGAGGAGACATAGCCAGCGGGCGGGGTGACACGCACGCGGTAGTCGCCGGGGGGCAGGTTCACAAAGAGGTAGCTGCCATCGCCGACCGTGGTCTGCGAGATGACCAGTGCGCCGGTAACGTCAGTAACCGGGGTGGTACCGTCGGCAAGGAAGAGTTCGACCAGGCTGCCCGGCAGCGGGCTATCCACGGTTGCGTCGTACTCACCATCGTTATCGCGGTCGTGGAAGATCAGGTCACCCAGGCTGAGCGGCGTAAAGAAGCCGAAGTCCACGGTGCGGTTGGAGCGGTTGTTGGGCGCTTCGCCGGGGAGCGGGTTGGTGGTGGGATCGTTGTCGTTGATCGGTTCGGATGCACCCGGGCCCAGCGTAACATCGCCACTCCGCACCACCAAGCCCACTGGCGTCCCATTGTCGTTGCTATCGCCACTGGGATTGGTCTCCGTGCCGGTGCTGCTGAACATGCCCTCAAGCGGGCCGCCGGTAGCAAAGTTCTCTTCGATAAGCTCAACGCGGTAGGTACCGGAGATGAGATTGTCGAAGCGGTAGTAGCCGCTGATGTCGGTGGTAGCACTCACCACCGCGCCGGTCGCGTCGGTGACGGGGTTGTTCGCAGTATCAAGCAGACGCACCCGCACATTAGCGATACCCGGTTCAGCGCCGTCAGCCGCATTGAGGTGGCCGCTATTGTCGCGGTCGTACCAGACGCGGTTGCCGAGGCTGTAGGTTGGCACAACTTGGATCAGGTAGTCCTCCACCTCGCCGTTGGGCGCGTAGCCATCCGGCCCCAGGTTGGGATCGGTGCTGAGGCGGAAGCGGGCACCCAGGTTGGTGTTGATCGTCGCGGTCATGGGCACATCGAAGGTGAGGGGGGTGGTGATGACACCAATCCCCGCAGCCACCGTGGTGGTCACAATCTCGCCGGGGCCATCGAAGCGCCCGTCGTTGTTGAAGTCAATGAAGCCGTAGAGGAAGGCATCCGCGCCGGTGGTGTTGGTGACGGTCACCACAACGTTGGCGGGCAGGCCGGTGTACATGGTGATCGGGAAGGTGACACCATCTTCGTCCACGCCGTCGCCGGTGGCGGTGGCGTTGGGCTGGCCATTGAGTTCGGCGTCAATCGTCGCGCCAATTTGCAGGCCAGGCGTGATCAGATGGTGCGGGCCATCGTTGCCCAGCGTCGTGTTGTAGGTTGGCTCCGGCAGGTCGCCCCAGTCGGAGCGGACGAAGCCAAAGTCCACCGTCAGGTTGGAACGTTCGTTGGGCGCTTCGCCCGCCGGGTTGGGGCTGGCGATGTCAAGCTCGGTCGTTGGTTCGTTCTCACCGCCCACGCCATCGCCTAGCGAGATGATCCCGCTACGGATGCCGGTCACTGCCGGGGTGGTCGAGATGATGCCGTTGTCGTTGTTGTCGCCGTTGAGGTTCGGATCAGCCTCTTGGCCCAGGCCGGTGCTGCTGAAGAGTCCCTCCAGCGGCTGGCCCACGGCGAAGTTGCCACTGACAACCTCGACGATGTAGTCACCGGCGATGAGGTTGTCAAAGCGGTAGTAGCCGCTGATGTTGGTGGTGGTCGTGATTTCAAGGCCGTTGGTGTCGGTCACCGGCACACCCGTAGCGTTGAGCAGGCGCACCACCACATTGGCAAGGCCAGGCTCACTCGCATCGCGGAGGCCATCGTTGTTGTCGTCGCGCCAGACGCGGTTGCCGAGGCTGTAGGTGGGCTGCACCTGGATCAGGTAGTCCTCCACCTCGCCGTTGGGCGCGTAGCCATCCGGCCCCAGGTTGGGATCGGTGCTGAGGCGGAAGCGGGCGCCTAGGTCGCTGTTGAAGGTAGCGGTCATCGGCACGTTGAAGGTGAGGGCAAGCGGCCCATTGGTACTCGCAGCGACAGTGCGCGTCACCGTCTCGCCGGGGCCGTCAAACTGCCCGTCGCCATTGAAGTCAATGAAGCCGTAGAGCGTCGCCGTGGTCGTGAAGTTGTTGAAGACGGTCACGGTCACATTGGCGGTCTGGCCGGTGTAGAAGGTGGGGAAGGTGACGCCATTCTCATCGGCACCATCGCCCGTCGCGGTCGCGTTGGGCTGGCCATTGGGTTCAGCATCAACCGTCGCGCCGATACGCAGGTCGGGGTGGATGACGTGGCGCGGGCCGTCATTGGCCAGCGTGGTGTTGTAGCCAGGGCCCTCGGGCAGATCGCCCCAGTCGGCATCGGCGAAGCCAAAGTCAACGGTGAGGTTGGAGCGGTTATTAGGCGACTCGCCGGGCGGGTTGGGGCTGGCAATATCGGTCTCGGTCGTCGGCTCGTTCTCACCACCAACGCCATTGCCCAGCGTGATGTCGCCGCTGCGGATGCCATTCAGTGCCGGGTTGGCATTATCAATGCCGTTGTCGTCGCGGTCATCATCATCGTTGGGCGTAGCCGACTGCTGGCTGCCGGTGCTACTGTAGAGACCGTAGAGCGGATCGGTAGGTGTAGCGAAGTTCGCGGCCAGAATCTCGACGCGGTAGGTGCCGGAGATCAGGTTGTCGAAGCGGTAGTAGCCACCATCACTGGTGAGTTGATCGAGTACCGGATTGCCCAGCACATCGGTGACCGTGGCGCCAGCGGTATTAGTCAGGCGCACAAGGACATCATCAATGCCGGGTTCGACCAGAAGATCGTGGAAGCCGCTGTTGTCAAGATCGCGCCAGACACGGTTACCCAGGCTATAGGTGGGGATCACGTCGCCCAGCGAGACCATGTAGTCCTCAACCTCACCGTCGGAGGCGTAGCCGTCGGGGCCAAGGCTGGTATCGGTGCTGAGGCGGAAGCGCGCCCCCACCGTATCGCTAAAGACGGCGGTATGGGGCACGTTGAAGGTCAGGATCGCGGTGAAGGGATCGGGGCTACTCGGCACCTCAATGCTTACCCGCTCGCCTGAGCCATCAAAGTCGCCGTTGCGGTCGAAGTCAATGAAGCCGTAGAGCGTCGCCGAAACGCCGGTAGTATTGCTCACCACCACGCTGACATTGGCGGGCAGGCCGGTGTAGAAGGTGGGGAAGGAGACGCCATCCTCGTCATCAGGGATGCCATTGGCATCATCGCCCGTCGCGGTCGCATTGGGATGACCATTGGGATCGGCATCGACCGAGCCACCAATGAGCAGGCCGGGGCGAATAGCGTGGCGCGGGCCATCGCTGGCGCGCGTGGTGTTGTAGCCTAAGTCTTCAGGCAGATCGCCCCAATCGGCGGGCGCAAAGCCAAAGTCTACGTGCAGGTTGGAGTTCGCATCGGGCGTCAAGGGGTGATCGCGAACGGGCGGAGCGCCCATGCCAGGGGTCTGGGTTAGATCCCAGCCATCCTCGTTCTGCGGCATCAGCCCAGGCACCAGCGCCACCGGGCGGCTACGCACACTGTTGGGAAGAACTTCAACGCCATTGTCGTCGTTATCCTCAGCGGTCGAATCATTCGCAAACTCCGGATCGCGGCTGGAGGCTAAGCCCAGAGTGGCGATTTCACCGCTATTGGTGTCCACCTCGACCACATAGGTACCCGAAACCAGGCCAGTGAAGAGGTAGCGGCCTTCGTTATCGGTGGTGGTAGTGCTGAGTACGGTTGAACCATCGGCAGAGCGCAGGCGCACGGTGACGCCTTGCAATCCCTGATTTTCCTCGTCACCATTAACAAGGCCATCGTTGATCACGCCGCTACCCGCGCCATCATCAAGCCAGACCAAGTTACCGAGACTCATGCCATAGAAGCCGAAGTCAATCGTCTGGTTGCTACTGTTGTCGAGGCGGTAGGCGGGATGCGGGTCTACATCGGGGAGTTCACCCTCAGGCTCGCCGCCAATGCTGAGGACGACGGGCAGGCCCAGGACTCCGCCATTGTAGAAGCCAGTGGACTGGAGCGTACCTCGGTCGCGCCCATCGTTGCGATCAGCAATGGGATCGAACGCGGCGGTTTCGCTGATAGTGCCATTGGCCTCAATAAAGGTACCGCTGCTATAGAGGCCGTAGAGCGGCCCGCCTGGCGCAAACTCGCTGGCGGGGATGCCCACCTGATAGCGTCCAGGCGTCAGCAAGCGCGTCGTAGTCAGTGGCGAACCATCAAGGTTGGTATGCTGCGTAAAGAGGTAGGTGCCGGTAATGTCCGAACTGGTGAATGCCACCGCAATCGGCGTCAGTTCACTCCCATCAATAGTGCCATCGTTATTAGCATCGTAGAAGAGCTCAACACGCACACCAGGGATACCATCTTCACCAATATCAATGCGGCCATTGTTGTTGGTGTCGTACCAGATCTGGTTGCCGACGGCAACCGGGCGGTAGAAGCCGAAGTCAATGGTGCGGTTGGAGCGGCGGTTGACCGACTCGCCCGTTGCGGCAGGGTTGGGCGTGGGATCGTTGTCATTATCGGGTTCAACATCGCCCGGCCCAAGGGTAACCGTTGCACTACGGATCGCCCCGTCGCCCATCGTCACGCTGCCCTTATCGTTGCTGTCAATGCCATCATTGGCATCAGTAGACACATTGGGGCCGGTACTGCTGAAGTGGTTGACCAGCACTCCGGTGGTGAAATTGTCGGCGACAATCTCCACGCGGTAATCGCCCGCAACGAGGTTATCGAAGCGGTAGTAACCGCCAGCGCTGGTGGTCTGGGTGGGAACAAGCGTGCCATCAATAAAGCGGGCGGGATCGCCAGCGCCATCAAGCAGGCGCACCACGACATTATCAATACCCGGAGTGGCACCATCGGTCGCGTTGATATGACCGCTATTATCAATGTCGTACCAGACACGGTTGCCGAGCGAGTAGACCGGCACAAAGCCAAAGTCTACCGTCAGATTGGACTGGTTATCGGGGGCACCCGACGCACCACCACCCGACTCAGCGACCGGCTCCTCCGTTCCCGTGCCATCGCCAAGGCTCACGATACCACTACGCACAACATTGCCAATAGTTGTACCGTTATCGTCCTCATCAACGTTGTTATTGGGGCCGGGCGCGGGCTCGTAGGGATTCGTGGTGCCATTAAAGCCGGTGCTGCTGAGGTAGCCACGCAGCGGGTTGGTGCCGGTGAAGTTGGTGCTACGAATTTCGACGATGTAGTCGCCAGGCGGCAGGTTATCGAAGCGGTAATAACCGCCACCAGCAGTCGTCACATCGGCGACCTGAACTCCATCAATGCGGCTTGCACGGGTCACCCCATCGGCCAGATAGAGGCGCACACTAACCCCGTTGATCCCCGCTTCGGTGCCTTCCTGAACACCATTGTTGTTGACATCGTTCCAGACGCGGTTGCCGAGCGAGTAGTAGCGCACGATGCCAAAGTCGAGGGTGGGGTTGTAGGTGCTACCGGTTGCCGTGGTGACCGTATTACTGATAGCGGTAACACCGGGCGTGAGGTTGAACTGGTTACTCGTCGCGGTGCCGGTAGCCGTGCCTACGCCATTATCTTCATTATTGATATTGGCATTGGGGTTGGGCGTGTCAACCGTAGTATCACGAGTGCTAACGAAGCCGGTCGGCACATCAATCGCCACACGATAGGTGGCCGAAATCAGGCCGGTGAAGGTGTAGATGCCGTTGGCATCGGTGGTGGTGGTGCTAATCGTTGTAGTGTTATCAGCCGAGCGGAGGCGCACAGTGACGCCTGCGCGGCCCACTTCGCCCCCGTCACGAATACCATTAGCTACCAGACCACCGCCAGCCCCATCGTCAACCCAGACGAGGTTGCCCAGGCTGAGCGTATAGAAGCCAAAATCGAGCGTCAGGTCGCTGTTGTCGTTGCGGATGCTGATGTTACCGGGCGCAGTCCCTGGGCTTTCGGGCTCAATGGTGGGCATATTGCGCGCTGCGGCGCTGAAGAGCGCGGTAGCGACACCACCATTGAAGATGCCAGCGGTTTGGCGACTACCCTTATCGAGATAATCCACGCCATTGTTGGGCAGCGTGGGGGGCAGATTGAGTTCAACAATGTTGCCCGCGTTGTTGCGCGTCACGCCGCTGTTGTGGTAACCGAAGAGCGGCCCGCCCGGATCAAACTGATCAGCAGGAATGACGATCTGGTAGCGACCGGGCAGCAGCACGCGCGTCTCGGTAAGAACAGCACCGTTGAGGTGGGTCTGCGCGGTGAAGATGTAGGTGCCGGTGACGCCGGTGGTCGCCTGGGCGATCCACTGCTGCTCGCTACCAGTCAGTCCATTAATGCGATCTACATCCTGGTAGAGATAGACGGTGACGCCGGGGATGCCGATGGAGGAGCCATCGGTACCGTCACCATCATCATCCTCGCGGTTATTGTCGGTATCGTAGAAGACGCGGTTACCGAGGCTGATCGGCTCGACGAAGCCGAAGTCTACGGTACGGTTGGAGCGGTCGTTGCGCGATTCGCCATCCTGCGGGTTGGTGGTGGGATCGTTGTCGTTGGTTGGCTCTTGGTTGCCCGTGCCATTGCCCAGCGTGACGAGGCCGCTCTGGATCGCGCCCAAGACAGGCGTGTCGAGGCCATTATCGTCGCTATCACGATCGGTATTGGGATCGGCGCGCTGCTCGGGGCCGGTGCTGCTGAAGTGGTTGACCAGCGCCCCGCTGCCGGTGAAGTTGGAGGCAACGACTTCAACAATGTAGTCACCGGCGAGCAGGTTGTCGAAGCGGTAGTAGCCGTTGGCATCGGTGGTCTGGGTGGGAACCTCAGTACCAGTTACGTCAACCGCCGGGGTGATGCCGTCGGCTTGCAGCAGGCGCACGACGACATTAGAGATGCCAGCCTCGGTACCGTTGATGTGACCGCTATTATCGGCATCGTACCAGACGCGGTTGCCGAGCGAGTAGACGGGGATGAAGCCAAAGTCTACCGTGCGGTTGGACTGGTTATCGGGGGCTTCGCCGGTCTGCGGGTTTTCGGTGGGGTCGTTGTCGTCGCTTGGCTCGCTGATGCCATCATCTTCACCCAGGGTAACGGGCAGACTACGCACGCTGCCGCTGGCGTGGTGCGAACCATTGTCGTCGCGGTCGGTGTCATCGTCAGCCGTGCCCGCAATGCCGTCCAAGCCCGTATCGGGATCGGGCGCGGGCTCGTAGGGGAAGGGGAGCGTAGAAGAGCCGGTGCTGCTGCGGTAGCCGCGCAGCGCGTTGTTGCCAGTGAAGTTGGTATCAATAATCTCGACAATGTAGTCGCCCGCAAAGAGATTATCGAAGCGGTAGAAGCCGTTGGCATCGGTGGTTCGTGTAGCGACCTCCGTACCATCAATATGCACCGCCGGATTGCCACTGCCATCCAGCAGGCGCACGACGACATTCTGGATGCCACTTTCGCCGGCATTATGGATGCCATCATTATTGGTATCTTCCCAAACGCGGTTGCCGAGCGAGTAGTAGCGCACGATGCCAAAGTCGAGGGTGGGATCGTAGGTGCTGCCTGCAGCGGTAGTAACGGTGTTATTGGGAGTATCATTACCAGGAATAACCGTTACGACATCACTCGTTGCCGTGCCGGTAGCCGTACCCACGCCATTGTCTTGATCATCAATATTCGTATTGGGATCAGCGGTATCAGCCGTGTCGCGGGTGCTGACGAAACCATCCGGCACGTCAATCTCCACCCGGTAGTCACCCGCAGCCAAGCCGGTGAAGGAGTAGATGCCACTCGCGTTGGTGGTGGTGGTCATCAGGACGGTGTTATCGGAGGACAAGAGGCGCACCACGACGCCTTGGGTCACCGGTTCGGTGCCATTGCGGATGCCGTCGGCCAAGACACCGCCGCCGTCGCCATTATCGATCCAGACCAGATCGCCCAGGCTGGCGGTGTAGAAGCCAAAGTCAATGGTGAGGTTGCTGCGCTCGTCGGGGTTGGGATCGGGCAGGGTGGCATCGGGATGGGTTTCGCCGGTAGGCTCATTATTCGAGACATCCACCGGGCGACTCAGCACACCGCCATTGTAGAAGCGGAAGCCAAAGTCGAAGGCGGTGTGTAGCGTATCAGTAATGACAAAGCGCACCGTGCGCCCGTTGTCGTCCTCATCGGTGCCAGGGGCGGGTAAGTTAGGATCAGCCGCGAGCGTCTCACGCGCACGGCCCTCGCCGTCAAGCGTCGTGAGGCTACTATGGTAGCCCGCGAGCGGAGCACCCGTGGCAAACTGGCTGGCCGGAATGCCAACGATGTACTGGCCCGGGGCGAGCGGAGCGAGAGCGGCGGTCTGGGTGAAGATGTAGAAGCCGTTGAGGTCGGTGGTGGTCGTGACCAGCGGAATCTGCTCGTTGCCGGTCAGGAAACCATTGCCGTCGCTATCGAGGAAGAGGTGGACAGTGACGTTGGGAATGCCGGTCGAGGAGCCTGCAACACTACCGGGACCATCATTATCAAGGCCATCATTGTTGGTATCGTACCAGACCCGGTTACCGATACTGACTGAATTGGCATTATCGATCACAAAGCCCGCGTCCCAACTCAGGTCGGTTTCGCCCGCAGTCAGCGTGGTCGTGATGGTGCGCAGCGTGTCAGAAAAAATATCGCTATCAAGCAGGGGATCACCCCCCGCAAGCCGCAGCGTCACCGTGAAGCCCTCAGGCAGCGAGAATTCGGCAAAATAGTCACCCGGCGGTAAATTATTAAAGAGGTAGAAGCCGGGGTCACCATTGGAATCATCGCGGGTGAACTGGCGCGCCACCGAGATGGTCTCTGTTCCGGAGATCGTATAGAGCGTAACGACCACCCCGTTCATGCCACTAGCGGGGCCATCATTCTGAATGCCATCACGATTAATGTCGTGCCAGACATAGTTGCCATAGGCGGCACGCAGCGTATCGCTCACGATGATGCCGACACGCGGCGGCTGGGCGACAAGAAGGCTCCCATCGTCAACGCGCCGTGTCGTGTAGGCGAAGGTGTTCCAGGCGACATTGGTGTCGTCGTTATTGCCAAAGGTACCATCTGGCCCTGGCCCAGCGGCGGGCGCATCCACGGGGGCGTAGGCGGGGAAGATGAAGCTGAGGCGTTGCGTAGGAGTAAGTACGTATGTTCCAAAATTAAAACGCAACGAACGCACCGCCGTGGGGTCGCTGGGCATCTGGAGGCTCCAAATACCGGGGCCGGGCTCGTCGCCATCGACCATGGGCATACAGTCAGGATTGGAGGCGGCAGTGAAATCTTCGCGGCAGGGGTTGAGTTCAGAGCTATAGCGAATCTCGAGGCCCGGAACGGGGGGATCAACCTCAACCGGCCCGGCCAACTGTACTGTCCAAGCGGTACCCACATTGGCTTGGTCGCGCACACCAAGATTCTGGAAGGTATCGAGCCCAATGGTGCGGCTATAGGGCAAAATATCAATAATCTGCAGATCTCTGAGGTTAATATTGCCGGTATTCTCCAGGATCATCTCATATTCAATCCGACCACCCTGCACCGTCTGGCCCACACGCGGATCGCGGTGGAACTCGGTGTCCAGTTGGCCGCGCACAAACTTGGCCGATTCGACCGAGGCAACGCTCCGCACCGTGAGGTTGCTCGGGTCGGAGAAGCAGAGGCGCGTGGTGTCGATGCCATTGCCATCAACGAAAAGGTCGTCATCAGTGATCGTGTCTCGATCCCTACAGAGGCCATCGCGCACGAGGTTGGGCACGGTACTCGTATTGACCAATGCCAGGTAGTTGGGATAACTACCCGCGACGGTACCCTCCACCACGGTCACATCAAACTCAATGCGGGCATCGCCATCGGGCGGGATGCTACAGCCCGTACCGGCCCAACTCCAGATGAGCATGGTGCGCCCGCTGCCTTCATAGTCTTCTATCTCGGTAAAGGTGGGTAGCGTCGCGCCACAACCCGAAATATTCTGCGTCACCGTAATATTGGTGGGGCTAATCACCATGGAGGGCAACAGATCGGCAATGATGGGTTCAGCCAGGGGCGCAAAGGCACCATTACGCAGACGCACCTCGTAGCGCACGGTGCCACCAGGCAGGGCCGGACTACCGCGAATAATCGTCTTGCGCGGATCGGGGCGCGCCATCGGCACCGCCACCTCGGCGGTGGCGCTGTCGCTCTGGTCGCTTAGTGGAGTGACACCATGAAAAGCGGTAGCATTGGCGGTGTTGGTCACTAGGTGCGGCGCACCAGCCGTTACACTATAGGGGGTACCGCCACCAGCAGTACCGTTGCCATTGGGTGGGTTGATCACAATGCTACGAAAACTGACCGCCTCGTGCGTCCGCGTGAGCGGCATGGTAGCAAAGTTGAAGCGCAGGCGCGAGACGTAGCTATTCGCGTTCCAACCTGGAAAATCGGCAGTCAGAACGTTTGTACCTGTAGGCACATCACTAAGCCAGTTATCAACCCCGTTTAGCTGATACGCAAAACTTATAGCATTGCCCGTATTAATTTCAAAAACATTGTACTCAGGTGGAATCGTATCAGTAATAACAATGTTATTCAGCCCGACATTCCCCGTATTATCCACCCGCAGGCGCGTGGTAACCGGGCCATGAATACCGACAATCGTATCGGTCGTGACCGTTGAAGACTCGATGCCGCTAACGGTTTTATTGAGGCTCAGGCCGGGGATGGGGCCCGCGAGGGCGTGATCAACACCGTCCGTCAGCGTCTGCAGGGTGCCGCTGTAGGGGATCGTGCTAGCAGCAAGGCTATTGGTGCGCGTCACCCCAATGGTATTGGCGGGATCGCTCGCAGGATAGTCCACCACCACCTGGAAATTGCGGCAGCCGCTGCCTGTCGCGGGTACATTAACGCCACTCCAGACAATGGTGCGATCAAGCGGATTAAAGACCCCCTCAGGGCTGGAGCTAACATAGACCGCATTGAGCGGCAGGGTATCGGTGATGGTGCTATTGGTAAGATCAAGCGCACCGGTGGTACCGGCGCAGAGTTGCACATTGTAGAGACTAAGATCATCAATCGCCCCGCCAGCGACGAGGCTCTTGTTGAGCGTAGGCTGAGGCGAGGCAGTGGCGGGGGGCGGCGTGATCGTGCTGTTGACCGGCAGCGAGCCGGTGCCACTAATCACGGCGCTAATAACGCCTTCGGTACCCTCCAGCGTTGTACCGGGCACATAGCGCACCTCGAAATCGAGCTGGCCGGTAGTGCCGAGAGGCAGGGGGCTACGGAAGGTCCAAGTAGCGATTTGGGTATCTTCATCGTACTCGGTCAGCGTGACATCATTATTGCCGCGTACCGCCACCCCCTCAAACTCTGGGGGGAGGGTACTGGTAACGACCATATCGTTACACTCATTGGCCCCAATTGAGGAACTGCACTCGTAGGTGAGGCGCACGGTGAAGCTCTCGCCAGAGGGCACAAAGGGAGTGGGCGTGCCGGGAGCCAGTTCGAGGCGCAGATTGAGGATGGGCCCTTGCGCATAGGCGGTGCTGATAGGCAGCAGCGCAGTGACCGTGGCAACAAAGAGCGCGACCAGCGCCACAAGGGTTGCGATGATAGGGCGGCGGCGAACGGCAGCATGTTGCATGACTGACTCCCTAATGAGTGTGGAACGAAGGGACAGGAAAAACCGGCGTACGCAAAGCCCGCCGTTGTATCTTCATGGATTTGGTTGCGCAGTAAACTATCGCAAGTTGTAATAACACAAGCTTATTATAGGCTAACCGGCACACCGCGTCGAGACAGGGTTGTGTGCGGTTTGTGTACTAGCTATGTGCGCAATGTGTAAGGTTCGGGAAGTAAAGTGATCTTTATGTATAGTATAGCAGGGTTTTGGGTGGGGGAGATATTTGAGGTTTCAGGTAAGTAGCATACCCCATTATTTCGATTGTGTCACTATACCCTAGGTATAGTAAAGGTATAGTCCAGTTTGGACTATAGAAAAAGAGGGCGGGGGAGAACCTGGTTCTCCCACCATCCGGAAGAGGACGGGGGAGAACCTGGTTCTCCCACCATCCGGAAGAGGGCGGGGGAGAACCTGGTTCTCCCACCATCCGGAAGAGGACGGGGGAGAACCTGGTTCTCCCACCATCCGGAAGAGGGCGGGGGAGAACCTGGTTCTCCCACCATCCGGAAGAGGGCGGGGGAGAACCTGGTT
>RSAS01000428.1:21922-30095 GCA_003934145.1 Candidatus Viridilinea halotolerans
CCACCATCCGGAAGAGGGCGGGGGAGAACCTGGTTCTCCCACCATCCGGAAGAGGACGGGGGAGAACCTGGTTCTCCCACCATCCGGAAGAGGGCGGGGGAGAACCAGGTTCTCCCACCATCCGGAAGAGGGCGGGGGAGAACCTGGTTCTCCCACCATCCCCCACCTGCCATGGGCATACAACATGAACAATAGAGGCTATACTAAGGAACAGACACCAACAGCAGCGTAGCGGAGAGACCCTATGGCTGGGGAGCACATCCTGATCGTTGAAGATGAAGCTGTTATTGCGATGGACATGCAGGGGCTGCTGGAACGCCTCGGCTACCAGGTGCCGATTATAACGGGTGATGCCGAGGAGACCTTTGCGGCAGTACGTGTAGCCTGCCCCGATCTGGTGCTACTCGATATTAACCTAGGGAACGGCCCCGATGGCATTAGTGTGGCGGAGGAGTTGCAGCGTCTTTGGCAGGTGCCGGTCATCTTCCTGACTGCCCACGCCGATGCGGCGACGGTGGGACGGGCGAAGGCGGTGCAACCCTACCATTATCTCTTGAAGCCTTTTGCCGAACGCGAGTTGGCGATTGCGGTGGAGTTGGCGTTGCTCAAGAGTAAGAGCGACCGGGCGTTGCGCGCCAGTGAGCAGCGTTTTGCGACGACGCTGCGGGCGATTGCCGATGGGGTGGTGGTGGCCGATGGCGCGGGCCAGTTGAGTTTTATGAATCCCGTGGCGGCCCAATTGACTGGCTGGCCCTTGGCGGAGGCGTTGGATCGCCCGTTGGCTGAGGTGTTGGTGGGCACCCACGAGGAGAGCGGGGAGCAGTTGGCGGCCATGGTTGCGCAGATCCTCCAGACGACCCATGCGCCCGATCAGATCAATGAGATGGCGCTGATCAGCCGCGATGGCACGCGGCGCAACGTGAGCGTTTCGCTGGCCCCGTTGAGCGAGCGACTGGATCGGGTCAATGGCGTAGTGATTGTCTTGCGCGACGAGACGGAGCGCCGCCGTCTAGCGGAGGAACGGCGCGCAATGGAACACAAGTTGCTGGAAACACAACGACGGGAGAGTTTGGGGCTGCTGGCGGGCGGGATTGCCCACGACTTCAACAATCTGCTCAGCGTGGTGCAGGGCCAGATTGACTTGGCTATGCTCGATCTCACCGCCGACCATCCCATCTACCCGTCGTTGCAGCAAGCCTTCCTGGGTTTGCGCCGCGCCGCCGATCTGGCGGGCCAGATGTTGGCCTATTCGGGGCGCGGCCACATGCTTATGGAAGAGTTGCAGATCAACGATCTGGTGGATGATGTGGTGACGCTGCTGCGCGGCAATTTGGCCAAACGCACCCAGGTGGAGCTTCATCTAGCGGCGGGGCTACCGGCAATGCATGGCGATGCGACCCAAGTGCGCCAAGTGGTGATGAATCTGTTGACCAATGCGGCGGAAGCGTTTACGGCGACTGATGGCGTGGTTAAAGTCACGACCAGCGCCGTGCGGTTGACCCCAGCAGCATTGGCCAACTACATCCATGGCGAAGAGTTGAGCCCTGGCAGGTTCATTGCGCTGGAAGTGTGTGACGGAGGATGTGGAATGGATGGAGCGATTTTAGCACGTATTTTTGATCCATTTTTTAGTACCAAACGCACAGGGCGCGGCTTGGGGCTGGCCGCCGTGCAGGGGATTGTGCGTGGTCACGGTGGGGCGATGCATGTGGCCAGCAGCCCGGGAGAGGGGAGTTGCTTCCGCGTGATCTTCCCGGCGCTCTTGGCCGCTGAGTTGAGCCTAAAGGGGCCGCAGCACGATTCCGACCCAGCGACCCCAAAGTTGTTGGGGGGCAACCAAGGCGGCACGCTGCTCGTCGTGGATGATGAAGCGGGCGTGCGCACGGTGCTGACCCGCTACCTCGAACGTATGGGCTTCAAGGTGGTAAGCGCCGAGAGCGGCCTCGCGGCGCTGGATCGGCTGGCGAATGGCATCCCGCACCTACGCGGCATGCTCGTTGATCTCACCATGCCCGGCATGAGCGGCGACCAACTGGCCACCCATGTGCGGCGCATCTACCCGGGCACGCCGATTATGATCATGAGCGGCTACCGCGCCGAGGAGATTGCGGCGCAGTACGCCAATCTGGAGTTGAAAGGCTTTTTGCAGAAGCCTTTTCGGTATGATACGCTGAGTGCGGCGCTGGTGGTGATGTTAGATTAGAGTAGTTAAAGGAGGTGTGGGCGAACCAGGTTCGCCCACACCCCGCCTACAAGAAGAGATAGCGCTATGCTGCGCAAGCTTCACCTTATCGTCCTCATCCTCGTGCTTACGACGGGTTGTAGCAACGCGCAGCCGATTCGCGTAGGCTATGCGGGGCAGCTTACTGGGCCGCACTCCGACTTGGGAGTGG
Organism: Candidatus Viridilinea halotolerans; assembly: GCA_003934145.1. Taxonomy (GTDB): domain Bacteria; phylum Chloroflexota; class Chloroflexia; order Chloroflexales; family Chloroflexaceae; genus Viridilinea; species Viridilinea halotolerans. The sequence goes on from RSAS01000428.1 coordinate 24,316, forward strand.
ATGGCCGCGACGGGGCGCTTTTGGCGGTGGATGAGATCAATGCGGCGGGGGGCATCAATGGCCGCCCGTTGGAGCTGCTGGTGCGTGATGATCGTGGCGATCCTGAGGTGGCGCGGCAGGTGAGTGGCGAGTTGCTTGACCAAGACGTTGTGGCTATTATTGGTCATAGTACGAGTACGCAGACCGAGGCCGTCTTTGAGGCGATCAATGCGGCGGGGGTGGTGCTAGTAAGCCCCACCGCGTCGAGTGACCAGTTTACTGGACAAGACGACTTCTTCTTTCGCGTTACCCCCGCCAATAGCTTTCAAGCGCGCATGATGGCGCGCCATGTCTACACTTCAGGAATTACGCGGGTGAGTGTGATCTATGATCGTTCCAATTTTGCTTTTAGTGAATCATTTTGGCGCAATTTTGAACAAGAATTCACCAGATTGGGCGGGCGCGTAAGCGCAGCGATCAGCTTCACTTCGGGCATTGATAATATCCGTGTCCTAATCCAAACCCTCGTCGGCACGACACCCAGTGCCGTGCTACTGATCACCTCGGCGGTCGATACGGCGCTTTTGGCACAGGCGTTGCGTCAACTTGATAACCACATCCCCCTCTTTACGTCGGGTTGGGCGCAAACCAGTGAGTTACTGGTGAAGGGTGGCGCGGCGGTTGAGGGTATCGAGATGATCTCCGTCTACCATCAAGATTATACCGATAGCACATTCGCGGCCTTTGAAGAGCGTTTCAACGCACGCTACCGCCGTTCCATCTCGTTTGCGGCAGTCTTCAACTACGAAGCAGTCCTAGTGTTAGTCGAAGGGCTGAAGCAGACTGAAGGCGAACGCGGCGGGCTGCGCGCCGCGTTGCGTAGCAACATGCGGCTTGCTGGACTGCAAGGCGAATTGCGCCTTGATGCGTATGGCGACGTACAGCGCAATGTCTACGTGAGCGTGGTGCGCGACGGGCAATTTGTGGTTATTGAGACCATTCCCGCCGAGGGGTTGCCGTGATGCGGGCGCACACCTTGCCAGCGCTGTTGCTGCGCATGGTGGCGGGGGTGGTCTTGGGGGCGCTGCTGATCATTGTGGCCATGACGCTGGTGAGTATGTGGTTGCTGCAACAGCGCATCTGCCAGCACCAAGCGAGCAATACCGATGCGCTCGCACGTTACGGCGATCAATTTCTCGCCGATATGGAGCAATTGGTGCGTATCGCCGGAACGTCGGCGCTATCCAGTCCGGCTTCACTGCACTCTTCCATGTTGCACCAGATCGTCGCGGCGAGTCCGGGGATCAATGCGCTCTATCTTATAGATCCTGCGGGCACTGTGCGGGCCGAAGCGACGCTTGAGCCCTACTTACTCGGCTTTGATCTTGCGCATGAACCAGCCTTTGAGCAGGCCGTGCGTGAAGCGCGGGTAAGCATCTCGACGCCCTTCCTGTCACCGACAACGGGCCGGGTAGTGGCAACGCTGGCCGTGCCCTTTTTTGCAAAGGAGGAGATACAGTGGGTTCTGCTGGGAGAATTGAGCCTAGAGGAGCTCCAAGCGGCGCTCAACAACCTGCCGCTCAGCCAGGATGAACTGGTGCTGATAGTGGATCAACGCGGCACGGTATTAGCCCATCCCCAAGAGGCGTGGGTACAAGAGCGGCGCAACCTAAGTACGCACCCGCTCTTTGATGCTGGGCAGCAGGGGGGATGCGCCGCACGCATCTTTTACGAAGGAACGGGCAGACGCTTACACATCGGCAGCACCAGCCGCATGCAGGTGGGCTGGTTGGTGATCATCGAACAACCCCTCTTCACTGCGATGCGTCCCATCTTCTGGATGCTCGCGGCGGCGAGTGCCGCGTTGGCGCTGAGCAGCCTACTGACGGCGCTGTTGCAGCGCTGGGGATTGCAACAGATCAGCACCCCGATTGCGCGCCTCGCGGCCAGCGCTAACGCCTTGGCCAGCGGACGCAGCCAACGCATTCCGAACCATACGCCGCACCAACTGGAAGAATTGGCCAGCCTCGAAGCCAGTTTTGGCCATATGGCCGAAGAACTCCAGACGACAATTTGCGCCCTCGAACAGCGCATCAGCGAAGTTCAAGCCACTGAAGACCACCTGATGAATGCCGTGGATCAACTGCACCGTTCGCTGGCGGAAAAAGAGACGCTGCTGAAGGAAATTCACCATCGGGTGAAGAACAACCTACAGGTGGTAATCAGCCTCTTACGGCTCCAAGCACGCACCCTCACCGACGAACGGGCCGTCTTGGTGCTGCACGAGAGTCAGCAGCGCATCATGACCATGGCGCTGGTGCATGAACTCCTCTACCGCGAGGGCGATCTGGCCAAGATCAACGCCGCGAGCTACCTGCGCGAGTTGGTGGAGCAACTGGTGCGCGTATACGCCCCCGACAAGCGGCGCATCGCCATTGAGGTAAACGTCAGCCAACCGAGCCTCAACCTGGATCAAGCGGTACCGTGCGGCCTGATCGTGAACGAACTGCTCTCCAACAGCTTCAAATACGCCTTCCCCGACGGGGCCAGCGGCACCATTGGGGTGACTCTCGCTGCATGTGCGGATGGGCAGTGCCGTCTCACCGTCTGCGACACCGGCATCGGGCTTGAGGCAGGGGGGCCACCGAGCGGCAGCAACGCCCTGGGCATGCGCCTCGTGCAGAACCTGACGCGGCAATTGCGCGGGACGCTGCGCGTCACGGGTGACGCGGGAACGCGGGTGGTGGTGGAGTTTCCGTTGTGAGGAGGCGGGGAGGTGCGAGGCGGGGAGGTGGGGAGGCGCGAGGCGGGAGGCGGGAGGCGAGACGCGGGAGGCGGGAGGCGAGACGCGAGACGCGGGACGCGAGACGCGAGACGCGGGAGGAAACTAGATTCTCTCTCATTATCTTGAAGCCCAGCAGGGTTGTGAGGATTGGCCCAAAGAATCTGTATTAGACTTATGGAGGAGACATATGAAGCACAACAAAGCCACACGCTACCAACCCACAGAAGAGCAGATGCAAGCTCTGGTAGCCATTCAGTTGGAGAATATGACATTCTTGTTTCGACAGTTCAACCATTCGTTGGCGAATGGAAATTCATTTTCAAAAAGAATAAAGATTTACGCAGATCTACGTATAAAAATTATACCGAAGAACAGCGTCAATATTTATTAGCCACGCAAGAAGTTGTTATCTACCCCCTCGATCCAGAGAGCGGCTGGACTTATGATCTCATCTCACTCCTAGACGATCCAGAGCTAGGCAAGATTCTGCCTATTTCTTGACAAAGACCAGAAAATAGGAGTGATTCTTGCGCGCATGAAGTTGCTTAACCATTCGGCTGACTGAAGCTGCGTTTTTACGGACGACCACGAAAAGATCTTTCGATGTGAAACCTTTTTGTTCATATTCATTGATAATTTCAACATGAGTTAAGCGCTGTTTTCCAGCACTTACTTCATCCTGACATTTGACAATGAATACACCTTTTTTGCGTAGCACGCGATACGCTTCATCGGCAGCCTTGTAATAAAGGTCTAGGACAGCATCATGCCACTTGGGTTCACCCTGAACCGCTTCACCATTGGAGTATGATTCACGAAAGGCGGCATACGTTCCCGTGCCCCCCAGGTGATCAACATTTTTGCGTAGCAACCCCTCCATGTAGGGTGGATCCAAGACCACACAGTCAATCTCAGCATCCGCATAGGGCAACTTGCGACAATCAACACCTGTTTTCAAATCTGAAGCGCGAATGGTGTAGTCTTCTTTGGGAACATTTTTCCAAAAGACGCCTTTACCCCAAGTTACGTCAGCAACAATTGATCCAGTTGGTACATGCAGTTGAAGGATTTGGGGAAACACATCTTCGTTTCCAGCTACATGTGCTGACTGAATGATATCAGATGTAGCTATACCATTCTTCACAACTCGTTTTTTGTTTGTGTTTTCAGAAGTCATCGTGTTATCCCATAGCAACGCGCACTGTTTCCATGGCTTGGTCATGGTAGCGCAACCCCTTGATACACCCATGTAATCCCATAGCGTGTATAATAACACAAGGGTTCTTACGTGTCAAGGGCGTCCCAAATCCTCTTTTTTCTTCTGCTTTGGCGGCTTCGCCGTCAAAGCAGAAGAAAAAAGGGAACCAGATTCCTTCGGCATTCTCCTCATCATGCCCTAGGCCCGAATAACCGTTACCATCCGCCCGGCGGGGCTGAGCGCCGTCGTGCTGCTGGTGCGCTGGCTGATCGGCGGCTGCTCGCTCCGCCGATCAAAGATCACCAGCCAGCCGGTGTCCAGCCCCAGACCATCCAGGTAGGCATCGAGTTGGGCCAAACCGCGTTCGCGGGGATCGCCTTCGCCGTCGCGCCAGACCTTGAGTTCGATGCCCAGCGTGACATCGCCGTAGCGCAGGCAGAGATCCATGCGCCCGCTGCCAATCGCATACTCGCGTTCGAGGGTGCCATCGCCATTGACAACGCGGTGCAAGAAGGCCATGAGCACGAGGTGTGGGGCGATCTCGTGGTAGGGCGCGCTGCCCAGCAGCGGCTGGCCATGCTGCCGCCAGAAGGCGAGGAAGGCATCGCGGAGCGTCTCTACATCCAAGCGCCCGTCGGCTTGCAGCCAGGTGGGGCGAATGTGCGGCAGCGAAGCTTGCGCGGTAAAGGCCAGCACTCGTGGGATGACTTCACGGTAGATCGGGTTGGCGATCACCAGTCCGCTGTGGTGATCCATGCGGCACAGCCCCAGATCGAGGACAAAGCGGATGTCATCCGTCGGTACATCGGCCAGCGCACGGCCCGCCAACATGGGTTCGATGACGTGGCGCACGCGCGGCTCACGCAGCCGTTCGGCCAAACTATCGAGGTGGGTATCCTGGCGCTGGATCAGCAACTCCTTCGCCGCCCTGATCGCTGCGGCATCCACAGACTGGCTTGGGTCGCGGACAACCACCTGCACCGCTTGGCGTGCCAGCGCATTCACCAGCCACGGCTGGCCTTGGGTCAGATCAAAGGCCAGTTGCAGCGCCTCGGGCGTGAAGACTTGGCCGGTGTCACTGGTGTGTTGGGTATAGAGTTCGGCCACCTCTGCGATGCTGAAGTTGCGGAGAGTCAACGACTCGACTTTCACATTAAAGGGACTCGCGGTATGCAGCCGGTCGCTGCCGCCGGAAGCCACCTTATAATCACGCACATCACGCAGCCCAATGACGGCGAGCGCCCAGGGAAAGGCTGCAGGGCGCTTGGGATAGCCCGAGCGGAGTTGGCGCAGCACCGAGATCAGAGTCACATCTTGCAACGCATCAATCTCGTCCAAAAACAAGATCAAGGGGCGTGGAATCGCCTGACACCAGGCGTGCAGCGCCGTGGCCAACTGCTGACCTTGGGGCGCTTCAGGCCATGGCGGTGGACGCAGTTCAACCGGCAAGCTTTCAGCCCACATGCGCCAAGAACTGAGAATCGCCAATTCAGCCGCACCGGGATCGGTGTTGAAGGCGGCACCCACCTCCATCGAGACGAGCGCCGCCGCATAGCGCCCGGCGGCGGTCACTTGGCGGGCCAACTCGATCATGGCCGTCGTCTTGCCACTCTGGCGCGGGCCGTGGAGGACGAAATAGGCTTTCTGGTCGAGCAGCATCTGGACATCGGGCAGGCGGGCGGTGGCGGGCAACATGTAGTGATCGTCGGGATTGCACGGCCCGGCGGTATTAAAGAAGCGCATTGGCGAGTCTCCGGTGGGAGGTTTTAAGGGCGGACAGAACATTCGCTCGGCAAGTCACGGATAGGTGATTGGGAT
>RSAS01000616.1 GCA_003934145.1 Candidatus Viridilinea halotolerans
CCCTCATCCCTCATCCCTCATCCCTCATCCCTCATCCCTCATCCCTCATCCCTCCGCCAGCCCATACGTCGCGCTGAGTGGCACGAAGCCAAGGCCGCTGCGCAGGTGCAGCCAGCGAATATCGCCGTCGCAGAGGGTACCGGTGAGGATGGCGTTGACAGGGATCGGCATATCCGCTGCAAGGTGGGCCGTGCCGGTGAGGGCTACGGGGAAGCGGGACGATGGGCCTTCGTGGATCGCGGTTGCCGTGCGCGTGGTCAGCGTCTGCGTCAGCGGCGTTGCCGGGGCCGCATTGCGCCAACGCACGAGGCGCGTCATCAGCAGTGGCCCAGGGCAGGCCGAACGCCCCCACTCCTGATGCCCCAGGATGCGCTCCTTGGGAATGGCAAAGGCCGTACGCAGCGCGTCAAAGAGCTGGGTCGTCTGCGCCCATTGCGCCGCCGTCGCGTCCTGTTGCCCGCCAAGCGGCAGGTGGATGCTCAGGCTCCAGGGGTTGCCGACGCGGTGGCCACAGTGCCAGAGCATATCGCCCAGATCGCGGCACTGCACCACGTCCCCGTCCGAGAGCACCGCGAGGTGGTACTGCAACCCATCCCCGCCACTCGTCGCCCCTAATGCCCCTGGGCGCATGTGGTGGCGTGCGTTGGCAACCAGTTGGGCCACCTCCCCGGCAGGGGTGCGCTGACGCACCACTGGCCCGTTGTAGTGCAGCGTGAGGTAGCGCGGCGCACCAGCGCGCGAGCCGATAGACCACGCTGCACGCGGGATGTGGGCGCGGATGTCGCGGATGGCGCAGGCCAAGGGCGTCATAGATGTTCCTCCTCGTCAGTCGCACGGATGGGCTTCGGCACCATCCGCACACTCTTCACCCGTCGCCGGGCCAGGTGGTAGCTCACCCGCTGCTGGTACTGCTGCACCATCTGGCCCAGATGAAAGCTCTGCCCATCGGCTTGGTAGTCGTAGGTTCCCGCTCCGATCAGAGCTGCCAGTTTCTCTTCCCAGATCGCCGCTGCAGCCGCGTGAATGTCGTACACCACTGGCTGCGGTGTGTAACGCACGTGAGCCACCGTCCCGTGCGCCCCGCGCCGCCCCACCGCCACCGTCGCTCGTTCCGTAACGACCGTGGCTTCGAGGTGCTGGTGCAACGTCGCATCGGGGTAGGTCGCGTCGGTCGGCTCGGCGACGAGACGCCGTAAGCGCGTGAGGAGGGCCGCTGTGACGGTCATGGCTACACCAGGTAGATGATGCGGAGAATCTTGGTGCCCGTGAGTACCCCCGCTGGCGTGAAGAGGTTCCGCGCGACATCCTCGGCGTGCATGCTCAGCGTGCCGGCATCGGGAGCCCCGTCCAGCGTCGTGACCAAGCGCACGTCGGCGTGGAGGGTGTGCCAGAGGCCCAACGCACTGCCTGTCCCCACGCTAACCGTGTTGGTACTCGCGGCCCGTGGCGGCAGCGTGATGCGGTGGATGCGGCTGAAGGCCTGCGTGCCGACCACCACCGTGGTTCCGTCGAGTGTGAGCGTCTCGCTGATGGCGAGGTGGTTGGCGTCGAGCCCTTGGATCGTCACGGGGCCGACCAGACTGGCCGCGTTGCCCTTCACCGTCAGCACGCGCGGCACATCGGGCTGCGTGAGGCTCTTGGTTACCACCGTTGGCGCACCATCGGCCAAGGGCGTCGCCGAGAGGATGGCGGCCACCGCCCCGGCGGCAGGCGTGTGTTCGTACCAGACCGTCGTGGCCTGGCGGATTTTGCCGCCGCGTGTCCCACGCACAAAACGACGGCGAGGGTCAAGAGGATAGCTAGACATAGGCGAAATCTCCCGCAGAAACGAAGCGCACCAGCGCACCCCACCACGACCAGCGGGTGCTATCGCAGCGCACTAAGGCGTCAACACGGCGAACGGGTAGCGCGTGGCGTCGTTGTTGTTCGGCTTGAGCCAGTTCGGGGGATTGGGGAGTTGCCAACCGAGGCGCATAATCACCTTCATCGCGGTCATATCCTGCTGGAACAGGTTGTAGATGATGGTGTTGTTGTTGTCGGTGATCACCCCACTCGTCGCAATGGTGTAGTTGATGTCGGTGCGCACCGCGAAGACCAGTTGGCGGAAGTCCCCCGACACCAGCAAGCTCTGACTGGTATCCACCGAGCCATTTTCGGGAAAGACGATGGGGCTGCCATCAAGGTCAAACGCGCCGTTGGCGTTGCGCGAGAAGATGGGATGGCCGTCGCTATCGCGCGCACCACGCAACTTCGCCCGCATACTCACCGCTGCCACGTTGCCGGTGACCGAAAAGCCCGCCTCTTCGACAAAGTGGAAGGTGCCAAACTCGCCCAGCGTCGCATCGTAGAGGTCAGCCGCCCCCGCAAGCGACAGCGCCATACCCCCAGCCATCGCACTCGTCACCACCCCTTCAGGCCAGTCGTTCGAGGGGCGCGTATAGCCCGGCAGCCCCCCGTAGAGCATCGTGGCGTCAATCAGCTTGCCGAAAGCAGTCTCGATGTGCGGGCGCACCTCGCCCCAGATGTCGTAGGCGCTATCGTCGAGGACGATGTTGGGAACCGGAACAATCACCGCGATCTCTTCCGCCGTAATGAACTTGTTCTGCCAACTGACTTCGGTGGTCTGCTTAAGGCCCGTATCGCCATTGACGAAATAGGCAGTCGGCAAGACGGAGAGTACCGGCATGCGGCGCGTCTTGCGGGGCATATCGGGCAGGCGGGTGGCGAGCGAGAGGACGTAGGATTGACGGGCCACCCCTTGGATAATGTCGCGGGCGACATCTTCGGGCATCAGGGCCGCGGCATCACTGCGGTCAATGAGGTTGTCGTAGGTCATCGCACAGGCTCCTTGTACCGTACTGCGAATCGCGTGGCATCTCGCCGGGGCAAGGCATCTCGCCTTACGGAGGGCCAAGGGCCAGGGGCGGCGTCTCACCACCCGCTGGACAGACGACGGGGCACGGGAAGCAGAGGATTACCGTCGCCGCCCCGCCGCGTTGCGAATAATCTGATTGAGCGTGGGGGCCACCGGCGCATCACCCCGCGTCCCCGCCCCCGCAGCGGCACTCGCCGAGCGCGACGGAGGTGTTGGGGTGTTGCGCCCAGGTGCCTCGAAGAGATCAGCAAACTGAGTGCGCAGGTGATCCCACGCAATAGCCCCACCGTCCTGAAACAGCCCGGCATCGGTGGCCGCAAGGTACGCAAGGCGCACACTCTTGCGACGCACCCCTTGTTCCACCGCCGCCTCGTAGAAATCGGCACGCCGCTGGGCAAGGTGGGCCAACGCCTCCCGCTCCGCCGCCGCCGCTTCGAGAAGGGACTTTTCTTCCGCAAGGGCCGCTGCCGCCGTCGCCTGACTCTCCGCCTGGGTACTCGCTGTGCGCGCCTGCTGCTCCAAGCGCCTCACCGTCACCCGTTCCGCCTGGAGCGCCGCCTTGAGGCCAGTCAGATGCTGCTCCACAAGCGCCCGGCGCGGCGCGTCAAGTTCATCCAGTAGCGCCTCATAGCTCGCGGGAGCAGCACCCACCGCAGGCGTCGGCTCAAGGGCCGGTTCTCGCACGGGTGCGGACTCTGGCGCAGGTTCAGCCTCAGGCAGGGATGGAGAGGCCGTGGCTGCGGCACGTTCCCGCGCAGCCCCGGCCTCCGGCTCAGGCGCCGGTGCGGACGACGCAACTAGGCGCGAAGCGGGGGGCGGCTCAGGCGCCGACGCGAGCGGTGAAGGCATTGGCGCAGCAGCCAAACGCTGACCACCGCGCGCAGCACGCAACGCCTGCTCAACATCCACCACCCCAGAACGCTGGGGGGGCGCCTCAACATCCACAGCGGGTGCGCCACCCACAGCCTCCAACTCCGGCTCCAACGTCGGCTCCAGCGGCGAAACAGTAGCATCCGCAGCCACATCCGCAACGGGAGCGGCAGCATCACGCATCGGCTCATCGGTCATATTCATGCCCAAGATCTCCGTAGGGACAAAAAAACGCGCACGGCCCTAAAAGGGCGTGCGCGTGATTCGCTGCTTTGCTTACGGCAAGTATAGCACATCTCCGCAAGGGGGGGGGGATGGAGGGAAAAGTCAAACGAATTGTTAGCGCGAATACGTCATAGGCGCGGGCCGTTGACTTCAACAAGCTCAGCCAGCGGCCCGTTCGCCGCGTTACGCGAGGATACGCGGAAATCCGGTTCCCGCAGCAGCCATTTACATGCGCGGAACACGAGGATCGTAGGAGCAAACATGGTATACTCACCTCAGCATACGGAAATGTTTCCGGAATGGAATGCCGTTTCCGCGATATTCTTGGTGATGATTTTCGTGATCAGTTTCAGCGACTCCGAATCGATTGATAAGGAGGATCGGCGTCTTACACCTCACTTGCAGGTGGGTCGTGAGCTTGGTACTGGGGAAATCTTTGCTTCGCTTTGTACGGTGGTGTACCATGATGACATCCGATATACAGTATTCTCTTTACGTAGAAAGGAATCACGATGTCTAAGTATACTTTCGATGCTATCAGTGGCTTTGCGACAATTAGCGAGGAGGAACATAAACGACTTTGGGAAGATTCAGCGGTAAAGTATGGGGGTGAAGAACAATTGATAGCTAATTACGATTGTTTCGACATACCACTCTGTATACACCCTAACCAAAATCCATCGGGATTGGTCGTTCACGACCTTAAACAGTTCTTTGGCGACATCCATGGCTTTAGGTTTCGTTACTTTGCGTATATTGAGGACAGTGTTGATGATTGCGAGACCAAAATTTGGATCAAGGACAATCTGGCACTGCTTGAGCTCGTGAGGCGCTACGCAGCGCTCATCACGAAAACGCAATAACGCGAAACGCACCCTGGAAGGGGCCAATCCTCGCCAGGAGCACCGTGTTCTCGGCGCTCCCCACGCCGCAGGCTCAAACCTGCGTCTGGTATGCGGTCGAATCCCGCTACGCAGAATTCCGCGTAGCAGCCGACGACTTCAGCCACCCGGCGTGGTCAGTGCCAACAAAACTTCTCGTCACACCCGGATCACGCGGATCGTCCGAGAGAGATTCTCATCTTGTCGATGCCTGAAACACCGGATATACTGTCATCAATGCATATTGGAATACGCAAAACACCAACTCGCGCAAAAGCCGACAGTATAGGTGGTTTTGTTCACTCACAGTATTCCGCATTCTATAGGCATAAAACGCATCGCTTCAGGTGCGACCCTCTCCCGAAGGGGCCAATCCTCACTAGGGGATTCTCACTATAAAGCCACCAACTGAAGTAGCCCCAAACAATCCCTCCCGAAGGGGCCAATCCTCACTAGGGGATTCTCACACGCGCTTGTCACCCTCAAGCATACGGGCGCAGAAGCGCTCCCGAAGGGGCCAATCCTCACTAGGGGATTCTCACTGGGCAGGGCGCCGACTAATGTCAAGTCCTGGGTATCTCCCGAAGGGGCCAATCCTCACTAGGGGATTCTCACATGGACGGGGTCGGGCTAGCGGTCGCGGTCATGGACGGCTCCCGAAGGGGCCAATCCTCACTAGGGGATTCTCACAACAGTGCGGCGCGGCTTGTGTTGTTTCAGCTACGACTCCCGAAGGGGCCAATCCTCACTAGGGGATTCTCACATCGTCACCCGCTCTCGGTCTCTCGCCTTTTGGTCCGCTCTCGAAGGGGCCAATCCTCACTAGGGGATTCTCACTTCAGGACTTTGGTCTATGGGTCAATGTCATGGTCTCCGGAAGGGGCCAATCCTCGCCAGGGGATTACCACCGAAGACCTTGTATGTGTTCGTATCTGGACGAGAACCTCCGGAAGGGGCCAATCCTCGCCAGGGGATTACCACACATGCAGCTCGAGTTGCGGTACACAAGGTGTGGCCGCTCCGGAAGGGGCCAATCCTCGCCAGGGGATTACTACGCGTGAGGGTCAGCAGGAAGCC
>RSAS01000670.1 GCA_003934145.1 Candidatus Viridilinea halotolerans
GCGGACGGTGGGAACCACCTTCCCACGCCCTTAGCGCACGGGATGTGGGAACCACGTTCCCACGCCCTTAGCGCACGGTGGGAACCACGTTCCCACGCCCTTAGCGCACGGGATGTGGGAACCATGTTCCCACGCCCTTAGCGCACGGGATGTGGGAACCATGTTCCCACACCCTAATGGGGCGGCAAAGCCGCCCCACATACCTTCATTTGTTGTAGCAAAGAAAAACCTACAGGGTCTTGAGCGTATCCAGCGTCGAGCGTACCGCCGCCGCCGACGTCTTGAGCAGGGCGGTCTCTTCTTCGTTAAGCGGTAGCTCAATAATCTTCTCGACACCGCCTGCACCAAGGATGACCGGCACGCCAAAGTAGATGTCGTTCAGCCCATACTGGCCGGTGAGGTAGGCCGCGACGGGGATGACGCGCTTTTTGTCCTTGATCACCGCCTCGACCATCTGGGTCGTCGCGGCGGCGGGGGCGTAGTAGGCGCTGCCCGTCTTGAGCAGGTTGACAATCTCGCCGCCGCCCTTGCGGGCGCGATCCACAATCGCCGCGAGGCGTTCTGGGCCAATGAATTCAGTCACCGGAATGCCGCCGATGGTCGAGAAGCGCGGCAGGGGCACCATCTCATCACCGTGGCCACCCATCAGCATGGCCTGAATGTCTTCAACGCTCACGCCCGTCTCCATGGCGATGAAGGTGCGGTAGCGGGCGCTATCGAGCACACCAGCCTGACCCATCACCCGCTCCTTGGGGAACCCACTCGCTTCGGCGGCGACGTAGGTCATCGCATCAAGCGGATTGTTGACAATAATAATGATCGCATTGGGCGAGAGCGGTGCGGCACTGGAGACACAAGCGCGCGTAATGTCGGCATTGACCTTGATCAGATCTTCGCGGCTCATACCGGGCTTGCGCGGTGCACCGGAGGTGACGACGATCACGTCGGAGTTGGCGGTATCGGCATAATCGTTGCTGCCAATGACGCGCGCATCATAGCCCATAATTGGCGCAGCCTCATAGAGATCCAGCCCTTTACCCTGCGGAATACCCTCCACAATGTCGAGCAGCACAATATCGCCCAACTCAGCCGCGGCACACCAATGGGCGGTGGTCGATCCGACGAATCCGGCACCGATAATACTGATCTTCTTCCGCATAAGCGGCCTCCTCGTACATAACGCTGTCGAGCATACATTGGTGTAAAGGCATGAAGCCAACGCTGACTACACACCCTAGGTCTTCTCACACCGAGGGCATTGTAGCATATGGCGTGTGCTTCTGGATGCGCGGAAGGCCGGTTTGCAAATAGAATGCAATTGGCATCTTACCCTCGTTTGGCCCGCAACCGCTCCAACGCCTGCTGGAGATCGTCGGGCAGGGGGGCGCTAAACTCGCGCCAGGTGGCGTCGCGGGGATGCTGGAAGCCGAGGCGCTGCGCGTGAAGGAATTGGCGCGTCAGGCCAAAACTGGGGCGCTGCCGCCGCCCACCATACATGGGGTCGCCTAGGATGGGCCGATTGTGGTGCAGCATGTGGACACGAATCTGGTGGGTGCGCCCGGTCTCGAGGCGTACCTCAAGCAGCGTGTAGGCACCGAGTTCCTCTAGCACCTGGTAGTGGGTGCGCGCCGGGCGGGCGTTGGGGCTGTTGCTCACGGCCATGCGCACGCGATCGGTGGCGTGGCGTGCAATGGGCGCATCAATGAGGCCGCTTGGCTCGCGGAAGGGGCCCTCCACGACCGCCCAGTAGAGCTTGAGCATCGTTCGCGCCCGTTGCTGCGCGGTAAGCGCCTGCATCGCTTGGTCGTGACGGGCCACCACCAGCAGCCCCGAGGTGTCTTGATCGAGGCGATGAACGATACCGGGGCGCAGGCTGCCGTTGGTCTGCATCGCCGGATAGCGCGCCAAAAGCGCATTGACCAGCGTGCCGCCGCTGTGGCCGGGAGCGGGATGCACGACCATGCCAGCGGGTTTGTCTACCACTACGAGATCGTCATCTTCGTAGACAATCTGCAGCGGGATGGCCTCTGGCGTGAGCTGGCTCGGCTGGGGCGGCGGTAGTTTTACCTGAATATGTTCGCCGCCGCGCAGACTGAGGCTTGGCCGCACCAAGCGCCCATCCACGGTGATATGCCCCTCGGCAATGAGTTGTTGGGCAAAGGAGCGCGAGAGATCGGCCAGCGCTTGGGCAACAAAACGATCGATGCGCTCCCCGGCTGCCGTAGAGGGAACGTAGAGTTCGATGGTATCAGTCTGGTACATCACGCTTAAGCAGTTCGCGCAGCAGGCCATCATCACGCGGCTGGGGGCGCGGGGTAGGCGCTTCATCGCCAATGAAGATCAAATAGAGGGCCAGGACGGTCACGCCGAGAGTAATGCCACTATCGGCAAGGTTAAAGACGGGCCACCAGCCAACGCTAATAAAATCCACCACATAGCCTAGCCGCACACGATCAAGGATATTGCCCATGGCCCCACCCAGAATCATGCCAAGGGCGACCTGGATGCTCAGGCTCTGGTTGGGAAGGTGGTAGACATAGGCATAGAGCATGCCAATGGTGACGAGCAGCGAAGTAAAAATAAAAAACTGCGACATATGGGGGAAGAGGCCAAAAGCCACTCCCGTATTGCGCGAATAGACCAGCGTCAGCCAATCGCCCCACAGCACCAAGCTGCGCTGGTGGGGCTGTGCGCCAAGGGTGGTTACGATCCACTGCTTACTCAGTTGGTCGGCAAGGAAGAGGCTCAGGCCCAAGAGCAGGGGCAAGAGCCAGCGCCGGATCGGGCGAAGACTCATTGCGGCCTCAGTGCTTGGTTGTTGCCGTGGCCAGCTTGGCGCAGATCATCACGCAGAATCTGGAGCATGAGCAACCCCGCGCCGACGCAGATGAGGCTATCGGCAAGGTTGAAGATCGGCCACCACCCCACCTGGATGAAGTCTACGACATAACCCAGACGCACCCGATCCACAATATTGCCCAGCGCCCCACCAAGAATCAGCCCCAGCGTCAATTGGGCCGAAAAGCGTTCATTGGGCATCTGGGTGCGGTAGAAATAGATTGCGCCAGCCAGGATCAAGATAGCGGTAAGCGTTAAGATCTCCGAATGGCCCTGGAAGAGGCTAAACGCTACGCCGGTGTTGTGTGAATAGGCGATGCGCACAGTCTCACCGAACAGCGGAATAAAATGGGTCATCGTGATGGGCCCCAACGTCTGGGCGACCCACCATTTACTCAGTTGATCGAGGATCAACCCGACCGTCGCCACCCCTGATGGGATCATCCAAACCCGCCGATTGCGTTGCTGCACACTACTCCTCACTCTTTAAGGGGAGGGTTGTGGGGCGGGCTTCGCCCGCCCCACAACCCTCCCACCCAATCCTGAAGATGCCAAAACAGTATCGAGCGCAAGCTCTATCTACACATTATATATGCACTCCTTGTGAAATTGTAAAGCAAAACGCGCTGTTAGTATCCTTCGTTGCGTGTTGGCGGCGCAGTCGTCAATACGCTAGGGCTACGCTAACGTCGCTGGGGTTGTGCCCCAACGACGTTAGCGCAGCATGGGGGCAGTAACCCGATGCTTTGCATCGCCCGTGCGACGTGCTATAATGCAACCCAGTATCGTCTGTAGCGGCGCGTTTTGCGTATGCACTGAATCTTACGGGTATGCCCAAGCGAGTCGGTCGCTTGTTTCCTAGATTATGGAGATGTCCGAGCGTGAAGATTACTACCACCAAGCTTCCCCGCAGCCTGATTGCACTGCAAATTGAGGTTGACAAGGATCGTTTTGAGCGCGGGCTTGATCAGGCTGCCCGTCGGCTGGCGCAGAAATATCCGCTCCACGGCTTTCGCCCCGGTAAGGCGCCGCGTTTTATGATCGAACGCACTTTTGGGCGTGAGGAGTTGATTAAGGAGGCCTCGGAAGATCTCGTCAATAAGGCGTTTCGTGATGCACTAAAGCGCGAAGAGATTGATCCGGTTGGCCCCGCCAACTTTGAGGGAGTTTCCTCGCTTGAGCCCTTTACGTTTAAGGTAACGGTGCCAGTCAAGCCGACGGTGGCAATTGGTGCTTACCGTGACATTCGTGTGCCGCTTGAGTTGCCTGAGTTGAGCGAAGAGCAGTTCCAGCGTACTATGGATCGCACCCTTGATCGTCACGTTGCGCTCAAGGAGCTTGATGCGCCGCGGCCCGCGCAGGAGGGCGATCAGCTTGAGGTGCGCCTTGAAACACTGGTTGAAGGCCAGCTCTTGGAGGAGCGCCCTGAGGGTGAGCCGCCCCCTGAACAGGTTCTCGATCTCGTGGAGGGGCGTCTGGTTGATGAACTCTACCAAGGACTCCTTGGCGTAAATATTGGCGACCAGGTCGAGATCAAGGCCCAGATGCCCGATGACCATGAAAGTGGCCAGGTACGCGGCAAGGAGGTTACCTTCAAGGTGGAGATTCTTGGCATCCAAGAGCGGGTGTTGCCGCCTTGGGAGGAATTGCCTGCCCTTGAGTCGTTTGAGGGTGACCTTGCCGCCTTTCAGGCGCAGACGCGCAGTGAACTTGAAGAATCGATCCGTGCGCACGCCGAGCGCCAGACAATTGATACCTTTATCGATCAATTGGTAGCCCAAGCCGACTACGATATGCCTGACGTCATGGTCGAGTCGTTTGCCAATAGTATGCTCGAAGAACAGGGCCAACAGTTCGCTCGTTATGGCGTGACGCTTGAGCAGATGCTACAGTACCGCGGGCAGACCCGCGAGCAGGCGATCAAGACACTCTTGCCTGATGCCGAGAAGCAGGTCAAGGTAACGTTGGCGCTCCAAACGCTGGTTCAGCAAGAGCAGATTATGCTCTCCGAAGACGAGATTGAGGCCGAAGAGCAGCGGATGTTGAGCGAGTACGAAGATGATCAGCGTGTGCATGTCGCGAAGATCCTTAAGGAGCAACTCCGCGATACCGTTGCACGCGCAGCTCTCGACCGCAAATTGCGGACGCACATCCTCGCGCTTGCGACCGCCGAGGCGGTGGACACATCCGCCCCAACCGTAACGGAGTAACACGCACTGCGCTAGTGGGTGTGGGCAATCTCCAGGGTCCCTCAATGGGGACGGAAGATTTTGCTTCACCCTCAATGAAATGAGGCACCGATGAACTGGATGTCGCCCGCAGGCCCGGAGTCGCTCATTCCGATGGTGGTTGAGAGTACCAGCCGTGGAGAGCGCGCCTTCGATATCTATTCGCGCTTGCTCAAAGAGCGCATTATCATTCTGGGTACGCCGGTTGAGGATCAGATTGCCAATCTCATTGTGGCCCAGTTGCTCTTCCTTGAGAGCGAAGATCCCGATCGCGATATCTGGCTCTATATCAATAGCCCCGGCGGCTCGGTCACCGCTGGCCTCGCAATCTACGATACCATGCGCCATATCCGCCCCGATATTGCCACGGTCTGCGTCGGTATGGCGGGGAGTATGGCTACCCCGATTCTCGCAGGCGGCGCGAAGGGCAAACGCTACAGTTTGCCCCATTCGACCATCCATATGCACCCCGCCGGCGGCGGGGCGCGTGGCTACGCCCCCGATGTCGAGATTATGGCCAGAGAGTTGCTGCGTATGCAGCAGGTGGTGCGTGAACTGCTCTCGAAAGATACAGGCCAGAGCGTTGATCGTATTGCAAAGGATTTTGATCGCGATCTCTTTATGACGCCCGATCAGGCCAAGGAGTATGGCATCATTGATGAGATTCTCAGTCGTGATGATGCCCCCGTCGCTGAGAAGCGATGAGTTGGAGAGGCGAGGACGCGAGGACGCGAGGACGCGAGGATGCGAGGACGCGAGGACGCGAGGACGCGATGAGTTGGAGAGGCGAGGACGCGAGGACGCGAGGACGCGAGGACGCGAGGACGCGAGGACG
>RSAS01000698.1 GCA_003934145.1 Candidatus Viridilinea halotolerans
CTTATTAAAACGCGTAATGATGCTGTGATCGGCGTTGCGGAAGCCATAAATACTCTGCATCGCATCGCCTACCACGAAGAGCGAGCGGCGCTGTTCGTTGGCACTGCTGGGGCGACTCAGCAATTCCACAAGGGCGTGTTGGCTCGGATCGGTGTCTTGGTACTCATCCACGAGGATGTGACGCCAACGCGCTTGACAGGTCTCCAAGAGATCGGGCTGTTCGCTCAGCAAGCGATGGGTGACGAGTATCAGATCGTCGAAGTCGAAGGCGTTCGCCTGCTCCAAGGCTCGTTGGTAGCGGCGGTAGCAACCGGCCACAAAGCGCTCCACCGCATCAGGCGCAAAGCGCGCCATCAGGCGCGGCGTCAGCATACGGCTTTTGGCCCGCGAGATACGCCGCAAAACCTCATCCGGCTCGATGAGCATCGGCGGGCGTTCCGTCGCCGACTCAAGGGCGGTGGTCGCCAATTGCAGTTGCTCATCGCCCGCATAGATCGAAAATTCGCCGGTATAGCTCCCCAAGCGGCCACTTATCTCTTGGCGTAGCAGGCGCACACAGACGGCGTGAAAGGTGCCGCTCGTGAGCCCGCGCGCCCCCCGTCCCAGCACAGTCGTCAGGCGCTCGCGCATCTCACGGGCGGCCTTATTGGTAAAAGTAAGGGCCAAAATCTGATCGGGCTTGGCCCCATAATGGCCAATCAGGTAGGCGATGCGCAGCGTGAGGACGCGGGTCTTACCGCTTCCCGCCCCGGCGCGCACCAACACCGGGCCGACGCCGGCGATAACTGCGGCACGTTGTTCGGCATTCAGGCTTTTGAGGGCATCCATGGTGTTCCGCTCTATGTTTATCTTTGGTGAATGGGTGAATGTTTGGTGGGGCCACGCCCCGTTTGGGGGATGGTGGGGGAACCACGTTCCCCCACGCCCCCTTTTGGGGATGTAGTGGGGGAACCAAGTTCCCCCACGCCCCGTTTGGGGGATGGTGGGGGAACCACGTTCCCCCACGCCCCCTTTGGTGATGGCGTGGGAACCAAGCTCGCCCACGCCCTCTGTTGGGGATGGTGGGGGAACCACGTTCCCCCACGCCCCTGTTGGGGATGGCGGGGGAACCACGTTCCCCCACGCCCCTGTTGGGGATGGTGGGGGAACCATGTTCCCCCACGCCCCGTTTTGGGGAAATTGTGGGGGAACCAAGTTCCCCCACGCCCCCTTTTGGGGAAGATATGGGGGAACCAAGTTCCCCCACGCCCCCTTCTGGGGTGGTGTAAGGAAAGCAAGTCTCCCCCGATGGGGTGGATGAGAGCAAGGTTCGTGGCGCTCCGCATCTTACCACACGGAACTCCGCATCCTATCGGCTAGCGGGTTTGATGCGCTCGGCCTGAAACCTGAAACCTGAAACCTGAAACCTGACTCTCCTAAAACAGATCATCATCCTCGCTTGCTGGATCGTCGGTAACGGTGGCGACTTCGGTGGGTACGCCGGGGCGCGGATCGAGGAAGAGGATGTCGTTGGCGCGGACGAGCGTGCGCGAACGCGGCTGTCCTGTTGTCTTGTCGGTCCAGGAGTCGGTGCGCAGACGCCCGCTGATGAAGATGCGGCTGCCTTTGTGGAGGTAGGTGTTGCAGCGTTCGGCCAGCCGCTCCCATGCCTCGACACTCGTCCATTCCGTCTCGTACTCCCACTGACCATTGGTGCCTTGGCCGGTAGGCCGTTTTGTGGCAACGCTGAGGCGGCAAACGGGGGTGCCACTCGCGAGAAAGCGCATTTCGGGGTCACTGCCGAGCCAGCCGAGCAATTCGACGTTGTTGAGCGTGCCTTTAACTTGACTCATGGTGCGGCCTCTGTTCCTTGGTGAGTTGGGCGGGGTTGGTGCGCACCACCCCGCTTTGGGCTTGGGTTGATCAACCGTTCATGTATATACCGCTGAAAAGGGCCAAAAGATACGGTCGTTCGGGAAAATTGCGTAAATTACGCTAAGTGTTGCAACTCGCGCCACATAGTTGAGATTTCTTAACAGTAGAAAGGCTTTTTAGGAGTTATACTGCATGTTGAAGGTGCCCCTGGCACATGGCCTGTGTTGGTTCACCAAGACAGGTCTTCTTTTTTATACCCAGAGGCACGGGCAGGCTACAATGAGCAGCATCCTGATCGTGGAAGATGAGCTCTTGGTGGCAATGGACACCAAGGCGTTGTTGAGTAACCATGGCTACAGTGTGCCCGCAGTGGCGACGAGTGGTGGTGATGCGGTGCGACAGGCGCTCAATTTGCGTCCTGATCTCATTCTTATGGATATTCGTCTGCGCGGCGAGATGGATGGAATCGCTGCGGCTGATCAGATTTTGACCCACTACCATGTTCCGGTGATCTATCTGACGGCCTTTGCCGATGACATGACTTTGTTGCGGGCGCGGGCGACCGCGCCCTATGGCTATTTGGTCAAGCCGTTCGATGAAGCAACACTGCTGGCTTCGATTTCGATGGCGGTTGAACGGCACCGCCGCGATTCGCAGGCGAGCGCCCGCGCTGAGTTGCTCAGTTCGATCCTTGATGGTGCCGGCGACGCGGTCGTTGCGGTGGATGCCAATGGCATGGTGACCTACCTTAACGGCCATGCGGCGGCGATGATCCAGCAGGATCGCACGGCGGCAGTGGGCCACCCGGTGGCCGCGTTGTTGCCCCTACGCGATCCGGCGAGCGGCTCACTTGTGCCGCCGCCAGCGCTCGACGCCCTGTTGGGGACGGTACTCTCGCCGCGCCCGCGCATACTCGATCTCTGTCTGCCGGGCCACTCGCCGCGCCGCGTACTGGTGGGTACTGCACCCACGGGCGGGCCTTCCAGTCAGGCCGGGGCGGTCATGATCATATGGGATCAGCCCTCTGTAGCGCACCATGCCCCGGCGCCTCCGCTGCGCGAAGCGCGTCCCGCCGCGTTGCCGCCCCTGCCGCCACGCCCCAGCCCTGAAGCACGCCAGTCCGGGCAGGCCTCGCGCCTCTCGGCGGCGTGTGCCAGCCTGATTGCCCCCGGCTGGGTTGATCGCCCGCTCAAGCTCCACCTGCTCTTGGTGCTCTACCAGCATTCCCAACTGCGCCACAATGCGATTAGCCTGAGCGAATGGCTCAAAGAGCCGCCCTGGGAGGTGCAGAGCGCCCTGAACGAACTGGCCGAGGCGGGCCTGCTCTATCGCAGTGCCGAACAACCTCATCCCGCCTTCCATGTGGCGGCAACCGCCGAAAATAGTGGCGTCGCTGCCCTCGCTCGTGCCTTTGATGATCCCGAATTGCGCCAATTGCTGCTTACCCGCGTGCGTGCCGCTGATCAGGAACGGGTCATGCGCCAAACGCCGCCTTGGGAATTCATTCGGTAGTAACGTCAAAGGAGGGGGTGACGGCGAGGCCGTCACCCCCTCCTTTGACGTAGACATGGTTTCGCTGCGCGGCAATGTACTTTACCGTTTGACGAGAGGTGCGGAGGGCCTGTCCCCTCCGCAAAACCCCCATCGGAATGGGGGTTTTGCGGGGGCCAAGCCCCCGCA
The DNA here is from genome assembly GCA_003934145.1 of Candidatus Viridilinea halotolerans. Lineage (GTDB taxonomy): Bacteria > Chloroflexota > Chloroflexia > Chloroflexales > Chloroflexaceae > Viridilinea > Viridilinea halotolerans. Next base: position 3,535 of record RSAS01000698.1, read on the forward strand.
CCCCCGCCGCGGCAGCGGCAAAAAGCGTAACTTGGTTACGAGCCTTGTCTTAAGCTAAATCTCACGGTTGGGGGAGGCGAAGCCTCCCCCAAACCATCTTTTTCATTACGTTTTGGCGGCTTCGCCGCCAAAACGTAATGAAAAAGATGTGATCAAAAGTAGCCCCACGCCTCGTCCGGCGACAGAAAGGGATGTGTGGGAACCTAGTTCCCGCGCATCCCTCTCTCGTTAGAGACTCCCCAACAACCCCTCGACGCGCAGGCGCAACGCATCGCGCACGGCGCGGAAGGTCGCTAGTTGCTCGTCTTCCGCAGCCGCCAACGGGTCGCTGATGCTCCAGTGGATCTGGGGAATATCGTGGCCCCAATGAGCGCACGCCTCACGGGCAATGTCGCAGACGGTAATGATCATCGTGGGGCGTATATCGTGCAGCGCTTCGATACTTTTGCTGGCCTGGTAGCCAATGTCCAGCCCCACTTCCGCCATTACGTGGCGTGTGAGCGGGTGGACTGGGCGTGGTTGGGTGCCAGCGCTGCGCACGGCGATGCGCCCTTGGCTGAGGTGGCGCAGCCATGCTTCGGCCATTTGCGAGCGAGCGCTATTCGCGGTGCAGAGGAAAAAGATTGTTTGCGGGATGCTCGGCGCGTTGACTGTCTGGTTTGTCACCTGCAATAAACTGCCAAGCTCGTGATAGATCGCCTTCAGCAGCGCTAGATCAAGGCTGTAGTAGAGGACACGCCCGTCGGCGTCGCTGCGATGCACCTGCACCAGTCCGCCTTGGCGCAGCGTGCCCAAGTGGTAAGAGACAAGATTTTGGGGCAAGCCAAGCTGGATGGTCAATTCGCCCACTTGGTAATCGCCCCGCCGCAGCGCACACACCAAGCGCCAGCGCGTCTCGTCGGCAAGGAGTTTCAGCCCTTCGGGGAGGGTGTCGGCGTGGGATGGGGATGGTTTTGCGCTAGTCATTCTGGTATATTGTAGCATGTGCTTTAGCGGTTTATTTTTTTACGGTTTTGTTCGATTTTGGCGGCGAAGCCGCCAAAATCGAACAAAAGGAGTTTTTCGGGGGAGGCTGCGCCTCCCCCGCCCCCCCGCCGCGCGCAAGGAGTTTTTCGGGGGAGGCTGCGCCTCCCCCGAACCCCCGCCGCGCATGGGACGACGCCCACCCCGTTGGGCGGGGGTTTGGGGGCACGGCCCCCAAGCAAATCTTCCCGTTGGGCGGGGGTTTGGGGGCACGGCCCCCAAGCAAATCTTCCCGTTGGGCGGGGGTTTGGGGGCACGGCCCCCAAGCAATTCTTCCCGTTGGGCGGGGGTTTGGGGGCACGGCCCCCAAGCAATCCTTCCCGTTGGGCGGGGGGTTGGGGGCACGGCCCCCAAGCAATCTCTCCGTCAGCATAAAGAGAAACCCACATGATCGAAGCCCTGGCGCTGAGTAAACGTTTTGGCACGTTCCAGGCGGTCGAGACGATAGATCTAGAGGTGCGCCCCGGCGAGTTGGTGGCCCTGTTGGGGCCGAATGGGGCGGGCAAGACGACGACGGTGCGTATGTTGGGGGCGATTCTGCGCCCTACCAGTGGCAAAGTGCGCATTAGTGGGCTGGATGTGGTGAACCACGCCCAGGCAGTGCGCGGCAAGGTGGGCTTGCTGACTGAGTACCCAGGACTCTACGGACGCATGGCCGCCCTAGAGTATCTCGACTTTTTTGGCGGCTTGTTGGGCCTTGATGCGGCGACGCGCCAGCAGCGTAGCGCCCTCCTTTTGCAACAATTTGGCCTTTGGGAGGCGCGTGGACGTAAGCTCGATGGCTATTCCAAGGGGATGAAACAGAAGATCGCCTTGGTGCGGGCGCTCATCCATGATCCGCCGGTGCTCTTTCTGGATGAGCCAACCACGGCCATGGACCCCCAAAGCGCCCGTACGGTGCGCGATGCGATTGGCGAGTTACGTCAGGCCGACCGGGCGATTCTGCTGACGACCCACAATCTGGCCGAGGCAGAGATTTTGGCCGACCGCATTGCGATCATTAGCGGCGGGCGGATTGTGGCTTTGGGCACCTTCGCCGAGTTGAGCCGCCGCCTGCTGGGTGCCCCGCTCTACGAAGTGCGCTTCGCGCCAACCATTCCCGCGATTGGCGTTGTGCCGCTGCTCGACGATCTGGCCAGTATCGAGAGCATTGGTATCCACGCGCTGCGCTACCGTAGCAATGAGGCGCACCTGCTCAATCCCCAAGTGCTGGCCCGTCTCGCCAAGCTTGATGTTCCCGTCGTTGCGCTGGCCGAGGTGCCGCGTAGCCTTGAGGATGTCTATTTGCGTATTGTTGCGCAACCTCCGCAATGAAGCCTGTGGTGGGGGTTTGGGGGAGGCTT
>RSAS01000093.1 GCA_003934145.1 Candidatus Viridilinea halotolerans
ATGGCCAAGCAGAAGTTTGAGCGGAACAAGCCGCACGTCAACATCGGGACGATTGGTCACGTAGACCATGGCAAAACCACCCTCACCGCCGCGATTACGAAGGTTCTCTCCATGCGCGGCGCAGCCAGTTTCGTTGATTACGACCAAATTGATAACGCGCCCGAAGAGCGCGCCCGTGGCATTACGATCGCTATTCGCCACGTTGAATATCAGACCGACAACCGCCACTATGCCCACGTGGACTGCCCCGGTCACGCCGACTATATCAAGAACATGATTACCGGCGCAGCGCAGATGGATGGCGCGATCCTCGTCGTCTCGGCACCCGATGGCCCCATGCCCCAGACCCGCGAGCACATTCTGCTCGCCCGCCAGGTGCAGGTGCCGGCCATCGTCGTCTTCCTCAACAAGGTGGACATGATGGACGACCCCGAGTTGCTCGAATTGGTCGAAATGGAGTTGCGCGAACTACTCTCCAAGTATGAGTTCCCCGGCGATGACATTCCGATCGTGCGCGGTTCGGGCCGTGCCGCGCTCGAGAGTGACTCCAAGGACATCAATGCGCCCGAGTACCAGCCCATTCTCGAACTGATGCAGGCCGTGGATGACTACATCCCCACGCCACAGCGCGCCATTGACCAGCCCTTCCTCATGCCCGTCGAGGATGTCTTCGGCATCAAGGGTCGTGGCACCGTGGTGACGGGCCGCGTTGAGCGGGGTAAGGTGAAAGTCGGCGAGACCATCGAAATCGTCGGCATGGAAGAGGGCGCCCCCACCAAAACCGTCGTCACCGGCGTCGAGATGTTCCAGAAGACGCTCGATGAGGGCATGGCGGGCGACAACGTGGGTTGTCTGTTGCGCGGTGTGGAGCGTGCCGACGTTGAGCGCGGCCAAGTGCTCTGTGCCCCTGGCTCGATCAAGCCCCACAAGAAGTTTGATGCCCAGGTTTACGTCTTGAAGAAGGACGAGGGCGGACGCCACACCCCCTTCTTCCCCGGCTACCGCCCCCAGTTCTATGTGCGTACCACCGACGTGACCGGCAGCATCCAGTTGCCCGAAGGCATGGAGATGGTGATGCCCGGCGATAACGTGGTGATGGGGGTCGAACTCATCGTCCCCGTTGCCATCGAAGAGGGCTTGCGCTTCGCCATTCGTGAAGGCGGTCGCACCGTCGGCTCCGGCGTTGTCACGAAGATTATTGAGTAGGAAGGG
>RSAS01000719.1:0-4500 GCA_003934145.1 Candidatus Viridilinea halotolerans
CTGAAACCATGTCTAACAAATTTTTGCGGGCACCGACCACGCCGGGCGGCTGGCTTCGGCAAGCTCAGCCACCAAGCCACCGAGCCTGCGGCGTGCGGAGCGCCGAGAACGTGGTGCAAAACGTTACGCCACCCCCCTATTTGACAGCCCCCTACGCCCATGCTACGATTCTTCACCATCCCGCCTCAGATCATGGCACTGCCATGGCCAAATAAGCTACAGCCCTACGAGGTGCCCATGGCCCCACTGCTTGAGGTGCGTAATCTGCAAACCCATTTTCATACTCAGGATGGGATCGTGAAGGCGGTTGATGGCGTCTCTTTCCATGTGAACCGTGGCGAAACATTGGGTATTGTGGGTGAATCGGGCTGTGGTAAGAGCGTGACATCGCTTTCGATTATGCGCCTCATTCCTTGCCCCCCCGGCCATGTGGCCGGGGGCGAAATTCTTTTTGATGGCAAGGATCTCCTTGGGCTGAGCGAAGAGCAGATGCGCCACATTCGTGGTAATCGCATCGCGATGATTTTTCAAGACCCGATGACCTCGCTCAACCCCGTCCTCACCGTGGGCCGCCAGATCACCGAGGCGCTTGAATTGCATATGCAACTCAGTCGCAAGGCTGCGCTCACGCGTGCCACCGAATTGCTCGATATGGTTGGCATCCCTAGCCCTGGCAAACGCCTCGACAACTATCCGCATCAGTTCTCTGGCGGCATGCGCCAGCGGGTCATGATCGCGATGGCGCTCTCTTGCGATCCCGAATTGCTCATCGCCGACGAGCCGACCACCGCGCTTGATGTCACCATCCAGGCCCAAATTCTGGAACTGATTAACCGCCTGCGTGATGAGTTGCAGACGGCGGTGATGATTATTACCCACGATTTGGGAGTGGTTGCCGGGATGACCGATCGCGTGACGGTGATGTATGCCGGGCGGGTGGTAGAAGAGGGCAGTACCAAAGCCATCTTCGCCAATCCGCGCATGCCCTACACCATTGGCCTCTTGCGCTCCATCCCGCGTCTCGACGAGCAGGAACGCCGCAAACTCACCCCCATCCGTGGCCTGCCGCCCAACCTGATCGACCTGCCCGCCATGTGTCCCTTCAGCCCGCGCTGCGACTACGTTCAGGAGGCTTGCCTCCACCAGATTCCCCATCTGCGCGCCGTCGGCCCCGATCACCACGCCGCATGCCTCTTCGACATTACCATGAACACGCCCATTCCGGAGCGTCGAGCCGAAGATATGCTGCTGTAATGCGGCGAAGCCGTCCGGCGGGGGCGCGGGGGCATGGCCCAATACCTTTCAAATAAGGGAGAGCATAGACCTCACAGGTCTTTGCTGATGGCGTTCCAGTGCAGAAGAGCAGACCTGTGAGGTCTTATTTGAAACGTATTGGGGCGTGGCCCCCGCACAAATCCCCCCTTCCGGTGGGGGTTTGAAGGCGGCGAAGCCGTCCGGCGGGGGCGCGGGGGCGTGGCCCCCGCACAAATCCCCCCCCCGGCGAGGGGTTTGAAGGCGGCGAAGCCGTCCGGCGGGGGCGCGGGGGCATGGCCCCCGCACAAACACCCCCTTCCGGTGGGGACGGCAAAGCCGTCCCCAAAACATGACATGAAAAAGTAAAACCTAGCGGAGCGTCATGACATCCGTAGCACCTACATCCCCCTACCTCATCGAAGTCAAAGACCTCACGATGCACTTCCCCGTCACCCGTGGCATCATCTTCCAACGCCACGTCGGCACCGTCAAGGCCGTGGATGGGGTCAGTTTCCAGATTCGGGCGGGTGAAACGCTCGGCCTGGTCGGTGAGTCGGGCTGCGGTAAGAGTACTACCGGACGGGCGATCCTACAGCTCTATCGGCCCAGCGCGGGCGAAGTCTATTTCGAGGGCGTTGATCTCACGAAATTGCGCGGCCAATCCTTGCGCCGTATGCGCCGCCAGGTGCAGATGATCTTCCAAGATCCCTACGCTTCGCTCAATCCGCGTATGACCATCGGCGATATTATTGGCGAGCCGATCCGCGTGCATACACTGCGCCAGGGCCGTGTGGCGGTGCGCGAACGTGTAGAAGAATTGTTGGGCCTCGTGGGGCTCAATCCCGCCTACGCCAACCGTTATCCCCACGAATTCTCCGGTGGCCAACGCCAACGCATCGGCATCGCCCGCGCCCTCGCCGTCGAACCTAAGTTTGTCGTCTGCGACGAACCCGTCTCGGCGCTTGATGTCTCCATCCAAGCCCAAGTGGTGAATCTGCTTGAAGAGCTGCAAGATAAACTGGGCCTCACCTACCTCTTTATTGCCCACGATCTCAGCGTGGTCAAACACATCTCCGACCGTGTGGCGGTGATGTATTTGGGTAAAATTGTGGAACTGGCCGAAGGCGCCAAACTCTACAGCATGCCCCTCCACCCCTACTCCCAGGCGCTTCTCTCTGCCGTGCCCATTCCCGATCCCCAGATCGAACAGCAACGCCGCCGCATCATTCTCGAAGGCGATGTGCCTAGCCCGCTCAACCCGCCCAATGGCTGCCACTTCCATACACGCTGCCCCATCGCTATTGCGCAGTGTAAAACGGAAGAGCCGCCCTTTATTGATTACGGCGACGGCCATTTTGCCGCATGTTGGCGCGCCAAAGAATCGAGCCAACTTATGCCCGAGTTTGCCAAGCAGCAGGCCGAGGCCATCGCCGCCCGCATCCACGCCGATATTCTCAAAGTACGGGGGGAAGCATAGGGCATGCGATGAGCGATCACCTCAGTATCCACGCCTACTGGGACGCCTTGAGTGCCACGGCCTTGGTAGGCACCAACCGTCATCCTACGCTGCCCGATCCGCCCGCTGGGGCGTTGGCGGCGTTGGTGGCGCGGCTGCCCAAGGACGACGCGGCGGCGACGCTCCTAGCGGCGGCGGCGGCGACGACGCTCTTTTGCCATGCGGGGATGCTGCCACCCGCCGCGACGACCCCGCCCCTGCCAGGCTGCCCTGCCGATGTGCGCCTGCCATGTAGCCCCCAGGCTCAGCACCATCTCGATCTCATTTTGGCCGACCAGCAGCCGCTCTTGGCCGAATGGCTGGATGCACTCAACGCGGCCAACTTGAGCGCTCCGCCCGCCGCCGCCCCGGCGCTGCTTGACCTGGCGGCCAATGATGACGCGCTGCGCCCCGCGATTCTGCGTGCGCTTGGCCCGCGTGGCCTCTGGCTGGCCCAACTCAACCCGGAGTGGGCTGTTGTGGCCACTACGGTAGCGCCTGACGACGCGGCCACCGCAGAAGCCCGTTGGCAAATCGGCACCCGCGCCGAGCGCGTCGCACTGTTCTCTGCATTGCGACGCAGCAACCCACAACAAGCCAGGGGGCTCGTTCAACTCACTTGGCGCAGCGAAAAGGCTGATGAACGCACGGCATTTCTGGCAGCCCTGCAACATGGCCTGGGTATGGATGATGAGCCATTTTTGGAAGAAGTCCTCGACGACCGCTCCAAAGAGGTGCGCATCACGGCGGCGAAGTTGCTCGCCAGCCTGCCCGCTTCGCGCCTCGCCGCCCGCATGACCAACCGCGCCCTAGCGCTACTCAAGTACCACGGTGGCCTCTTCTCCAAACTAACGGTTGTGCTACCGGAAGCGTGTGATGCAGCGCTGCAACGCGATGGCGTGAACCTGAAGGCAGCGCAGGGGATGGGCGAACGGGCCTGGTGGCTGCGGGCGATCCTGAGCGCCACGCCGCCCGCTGCCTGGGTGCACGCTTGGTCACTGACCCCCGATGCCATCCTGCGCCTGCGCATGCCCAAAGAGTGGCGTGCGCTCCTGCTGGATGCGTGGACGACGGCCAGCCTCAGTTACCAGGATCAACAATGGGCCGTCGCGCTGCTCCAACATTGGAACGAACACATCCCCGCGAACGACCTTGCGCCACTCTTCGCCATGCTACCTGCCGCGCAGCGCGAATCGCTGCTCATTCAGTTGCTCAAACAGGAGCGCAAGCCCTTAGGCCGCGACCATCGCCTGCTGCCCACCTTGCGCCGCGAGGGCGCTTGGGGCCACGAACTGGCGCGTACCGTCATCGCCGCGCTTGCGCGCGTCTTCAGCAGCCTTCGCGAAGAGCATGGCATGGATTGGCACCTACACGCCGCGCTCAATGACTTCGCCCGCAACATCCCCCCCGCACTCGCCGCCGAAGCCATCGCCGCAATTGCGCCCGCCCACGCCGAACATGCAGCCTGGGCCAACGCCACGCGCAACGTTGCCGTTCTGCTGCGCCTGCGCAAAGCGATGCACGAAGCCCTATAATATATGGTTGTACGTCACCTTGGCGGGGGTTCGGGGGCTTGGCCCCCGAAAAGATTCCCCGTCCGGCGGGGGTGTAAGGGGCCGCAGGCCCCGAACCCCCCACCGCAGGCCGCTTGGCGGGGGTTCGGGGGCTTGGCCCCCGAAAAGATTCCCCGTCCGGCGGGGTGTAAGGGGCCGCAGGCCCCGAACCCCCCACCGCAGGCCGCTTGGCGGGGG
>RSAS01000719.1:4600-5882 GCA_003934145.1 Candidatus Viridilinea halotolerans
GCTTGGCCCCCGAAAAGATTCCCCGTCCGGCGGGGTGTAAGGGGCCGCAGGCCCCAACCCCCGCCAAGCGGCTTAAAACCAAACTATCACGGGAGTGTCCCCTATGAGCGCTGTTTTACGCGAACATGCCGAACAACAGTACGCCGCCGAACTGGCGGCGTTGGCCCACCACGACGAGCGCGCCCGCCCGCCTCGTTGGCGGCTTTCGCCGTGGGCCGTTGCCACCTACCTCTTGGGGGGCGAACTGCCCGATGGCACCATCGTCATCCCGAAATACATTGGCGCACGCCGCATCATCGAGATCGCCATCGCCACCCTCGCCACCGACCGTGGCCTGCTGCTGATTGGCCTGCCCGGTACGGCTAAGAGTTGGGTCTCAGAACACCTCGCCGCAGCAATTAGCGGCGATTCGACCATGCTCGTTCAAGGAACCGCTGGCACTAGCGAGGAGTCGATTCGCTACGGCTGGAACTACGCTCGCCTACTTGCCGATGGCCCCAGCCCGGCGGCCCTCGTCGCTAGCCCGCTGATGCGCGCGATGCAGGAGGGCAAATTGGCCCGCCTAGAAGAGTTGACGCGCATTCCGGCTGAAGTACAAGATACGCTGATCACCATTATGTCCGAAAAGACCCTACCCGTACCCGAGTTGGGCATTGAGGTGCAGGCGGTCAAGGGTTTCAACCTGATTGCGACCGCCAACGACCGCGACCGGGGGGTGAACGAACTCTCCAGTGCGCTCAAACGCCGTTTCAACACAGTGGTCTTGCCCTTGCCCAATAACCTCGATCAGGAGATCGAGATTGTGCAGCAGCGGGTCGCCAGCCTGGGCCGCGCCCTCGAACTGCCCGCAGAACCGGCGGCGCTCAGCGAAATCCGGCGTATCGTGACCGTCTTCCGCGAGTTGCGTGCAGGCGTAACCGCCGACGGACGCACCAAACTCAAATCGCCCAGCGGCACCCTAAGTACCGCCGAAGCCATCTCCGTCGTCAACAGCGGTGTCGCCCTCGCCGCCCATTTTGGCGACGGCAGCATGCGCGCGGGCGACGTCGCCGCCGGACTTGTTGGTGCCGTGATCAAAGACCCCGTGCAAGATCGGGTGGTCTGGATGGAGTACCTCGAAACCGTCGTCAAAGAGCGCGACGGGTGGAAGGATCTCTACCGCGCCTGCCGTGAACTGGATCGGTGAGGGGGGCTTGGGGCATGGCCACCAAAAAAACTCACCCCCCCCGGGGGTTTAAGGGCGGACAGAACATTCGCTCGGCAAGTCACGGATAGGTGATTG
>RSAS01000550.1 GCA_003934145.1 Candidatus Viridilinea halotolerans
GGAGCCGCAGGCGGAGCGAAGGGTCTCTCGTCGTAACCAGAAGAGATGCTTCGCTACGCTCAGCATGACAAAAGCCACAGCGTTCCTTTTGCTCTACTGCGCTTTACAGTTTATGGGGAGGTGTGGAGGGCTACGCCCTCCACGCCTCCCACTGGGATGGGGGGAGATTGCGGGGGCCATGCCCCCGCACCCCCATGCGCGGCAGCAGCAAATAGTAAAGTGGCTACGAACTTTGTCTTAGCGTCACGCACCGCTTTCTGATGCGCTCGGCCTGACACCTGACACCTGACACCTGACACCTTGTCTTACCGCTTCTTCTTGCCCCGTTGCACCGCCGCCGCTGGCTTGGGTTTGCCCTGCGGCGCTTCGCCAGCACCCGCAGCCACCGGCGCACTGGCCGCTTGGCGCATCTTGGCGGCTTCGGCGGCAACAAGCGGATTGGCAGGGGCTTGGTTCAGGAGCGGCAAGATTTCGTTGACATTGTTGATGTGGCAATCCTTGAACTTCTTGCCACTCCCGCAGGGGCAGCGGTCGTTGCGGCCAGGCAGGGGCATGGCGCGGCGCCGCGGCTTGCCGGCCACATTGAGCATCTCGCTGCTGCCGCCTGTCGCGCGCGCCGCGTCGAGGCGCGCCTGCTGCTCGGCGGCCATGCGCTGCAGGTATTGTTCGTAGCCGAAGGATTGCCCGATGAACTGGTAGACCACGTCGCGGGTGATGTTCTCCTTGAGTTGGTCAAACATGCCAAACGACTGGCGGCGGAACTCAACAAGGGGGTCTTTCTGGGCATAGGCCTGCAAAAGGATCGTCTGGCGCAGTTCGTCCATCGCCGTCAGATACTCAGTCCACTGGCGGTCAATGGTGGCCAGCAGGATGCGCCGTTCAAACTCACGCATCTCTTCGGGCGAAATCGCGGCCTCGCGCTCTTGGTAGGTGCGCTCTAGCTCATCAATAAGCCAGACTTCAAGTTCTTCGCGGCGCTTGCCCGCCAAGCTTGCGCTGGTGTGTTGCGCCCCGAGGCGCGGATTGATCTGGCGGTAGCGGCGTAGCAATTCATCCAGATCCCACTCATGCGGATCGGCATCGGCGGGCGCGGTCTCGTCTATCAGCGCTGCAATCTCTTCGCCGATCATCTCCAGAATCTGCTCACGCACCTCTTTGCCATAGAGAATCTCGCGCCGATCTTTGTAGATAATCTGGCGCTGCTTGTTCATCACATCGTCGAACTCGACGGTGTGTTTACGCATATCGAAGTTGTAGCCCTCGACGCGGGTCTGGGCACCCTCAATCGTACGGTCGAGCAGACTGGCCTCAATCGGTACATCATCCTCAAGAAAGCGATCCATCAGCCCTTTGATGCGCTCGACGGGGCCAAAGCGGCGCATCAGTTCATCTTCGAGCGAGAGGAAGAAGCGGGAGGAGCCGGGATCGCCTTGGCGTCCGGCGCGGCCACGGAGCTGGTTGTCGATGCGCCGCGACTCGTGGCGCTCGGTGCCGACGATGTGCAGGCCACCCAAGGCCCGCACCGCGTCCCCTTCGCTCTTCGTGAGCAACAGCGCCGCTTCGCGGGCGGCGGCAAGCTGCTCAGGGGTGGCAGCCTCAAACGTGATGCCCTGAGCGGCCAACAGATCCTCAACTAGGCCATCGGGGTTGCCACCGAGCAGAATGTCGGTACCACGGCCTGCCATATTGGTCGCGACCGTCACGGCGCCTTTGCGCCCGGCCTGGGCGACAATCGTCGCCTCTTTTTCATGGAATTTGGCGTTGAGGACATAATGGCGTACACCAGCGCGATCAAGGAGCGTACTCACCCGCTCGGAGGTCTCGACCGACGTGGTACCAATCAGCACCGGGCGACCCTCTTGGTGCATCGTGGCCACCTCTTGCACCACCGCGTTGAACTTACCATCTTCGCTGCGATAGATTTGGTCAACCCAATCTTCGCGCTGCGAAGGCTTATGCGTGGGAATGATCACCACATCGAGATTGTAGATCTTCGCAAACTCCTCGCGCTCGGTGTAGGCCGTGCCGGTCATGCCCGAGAGTTTGCTATACATACGAAAGTAATTCTGAAAGGTGATCGTTGCCAGCGTCACATTCTCATTCTTAATCGTCACGCCCTCTTTGGCCTCGACCGCCTGGTGTAAGCCGTCCGACCAGCGCCGTCCGGGCATGGCGCGTCCAGTGAATTCGTCAACGATAACGATTTCACCTTGGTCAGTAACCATGTAATCTTTATTTTTCTGAAAGATGAATTCAGCTTTTAGGGCGTTATCAACATAGTGGGTCTTTTCGTAGTGTTGGGCATCATAGAGCGTCTCGTCTTCAGGGATGTTCAACAGACGCTCAATGCGCTCAATCCCCCGCTCGGTGAGCGTAATGTTCTTAGTGCGCTCCTCAATGAAGAAATCGCCATCAGGCTCAAGGCCCTCCTCCTTCACCTGCTTCGGCGTCACGGTGGAGCGGCGCAAACCGCGTACGCGGCTGGCCATTTGGCGGTAGAGATCGGAGGACTTTTGGGCCGGGCCGGAGATGATCAGCGGAGTGCGCGCCTCATCGATCAAGATGTTGTCCACTTCGTCCACAATCGCGAAGTGAAGTTCACGCTGCGCCAACTGACGCTCTTCGTAGGCCATATTGTCGCGCAGGTAGTCGAAGCCAAACTCATTATTGGTACCGTAGGTAATATCGGCATGGTAGGCCTCACGGCGGGCGACTGGTAGCCAATGGACGAGGCGCGGATCTTCGGGGTTGGCCTTTTCATCAATGTAACCAGGATCATAGACCGCGCTCTGGTCGTGAGCGATAAAGCCCACACGCAAGCCCAGGAAGTGATAGATCGGGGCCATCCAGCCGGCACCCACCTTGGCAAGATAGTCGTTGACCGTAATCAGATGCGAACCCTTGCCCTCCAGCGCATTGAGATAGAGCGGCAGAGTGGCGACGAGCGTTTTGCCCTCGCCGGTCTTCATCTCGGCGATCTTACCTTGGTGGAGGACAATGCCGCCAATGAGTTGTTCGTCGTAGTGGCGCAGACCAATGGTACGGCGCGCCACTTCGCGCACCGTCGCGAAGGCTTCGGGCAGCATATCGTCCAGCGTCTCGCCGGCAGCGAGGCGCTCCCTAAACGCATTGGTTTTGGCAGCGAGCGCCTCATCGCTCAGCGCCTGATACTCTGGTTCGAGCGCATTGATTGCAGCGACGCGGGGCTGGATCTGTTTGACCGCCTTATCATTACTGTCACCGACCAGCTTTTTGAGCCAATTAAACATTGTGTCTTCCGTGGGATTAAGCCGAGCTTAGAATTTTTTCTGTGCTGTGTTGGCGGCTGCGCCGCCAACACAGCACAAAAAAAGGGTTTGGGGCATGCCCCCCGTCAGGGGGCATTATACATGAGGCGTATGACGTGGGGCAAGACGCCTTTGGGCATGGCAGTTGCCAAGCCGCCTCCGGCGGGGGCATGGTATGATAGCCAAGAAACAGACGTAGCATACCAGAGTTAAGCGGAATTTATGCTAGAAAATGCTAAGTTGCAAGTACCACAGGGTTCGGCACAAAGAAACCTGGGAGCGATTTGGGTGCCCCGATTGCTTTTGGTGCTGATTCTGTTGCTGGGGGGCTATTTTCGGACGCTGGGTTTGACCGATTGGGATGCGGGGACGGGGCAGCATCCGGATGAGCGCTTTTTTGCCGATGTGACCTCCACGGTGCGTCTGCCCGCCGATCTGGGCGAACTCTATGATAGCGCCCGTTCGCCGCTGAATCCGCGGAGTTACCAATCGTTTCCCTTCTTTACCTATGGGCCAATGCCGGTCTACTTGACGCGTATGGTGGCGGTGGCGCTGACGCCGCCAGAGGCGCTGCCCGCTGAGTCGTCGCGGCTGTTGGGGCCGCCACGCGCTGGCCTGGATGCGCAACGCCCACACGAGGCGCGTACCGATTGGGGGCCGCTTGGCCCTAATCCTGAGCGGAGTTTTCCCCGTCCGCCGTTGGTGGGCCAAATTTTCAACCCGGACGGGCAGAATTTGACGACCTATGGTGCGATCCAGAAGGTGGGGCGCAGCTTGGCGGCGCTCTTCGATCTGGGTTCGCTGGTGCTGATCTACCTGCTTGGGCGGCAACTCTTTGATCGGCGCGTGGGGTTGGTGGCGGCGCTGTTGGGGGCGCTGGCGGTGATGCCGATCCAGCAGTCCCATTTTTTTGTTGATCCCATCTTTTCCACCTTCTTCTGCCTCCTCAGCCTCTATTGGGCGGTGCGCGTGGCGCAGGGCGGCGGTTGGATGGCCTATAGCATGCTTGGGTTGAGCATTGGCGCGGCGATGGCCAATCGCATTACATTGGCTACGCTGGGGGGCGTAGCCGTTGTCGCGGCGGTTATTGCTGCGTTGCGCTATCGGTCGCTTTTGGGGGAGGGAGGCGAGGGGGCAGAGAGGCGAGGAGGCGAGGGGGCGGAGAGGCTACAAAGCTCGTCGCATCCCGCATCCCACTTCCCGCATCCCGCATCCCGCTTCTTTGGCCAACAATTCCCTCTGCTCGCGCTTGCGGGGCTGTTGACACTGCTTAGTTTTCGTACTTTCGCACCCGATGCCTTTGTTGGTTCGCGCAGCGATGCACCATGGATGACCGAGGCGGGGGCGGTGTTGCACGGGGCTGGTTTCTTTGATGTGCGCCCCGATCCGCGTTTTTTGGGTAATCTGCAGACGGTGAGTGGTCTGGTGAGTGGCGCGGTAGACTTTCCGCCGTCGCAGCAGTGGGTGGGGCGCACGGCCTATCTCTTTCCATTGCGCAATATGGTGCTATGGGGTATGGGGCCAGCCATGGGTTTGGCGGCTTGGGGGGGGCTACTAGCCTTTGTCGCGCTGGGGGTGCGCCGTCTGCTTTGGCCCCAGCCCGCCGCGCCGCCGCTTAGTCCGGCGGCTTGGGTGGTGGTGGCCTGGGTGGCCTTCTATTTTGGGTGGCAGGGTAGCCAGTTTGCGATTACGTTACGCTATCTGCTGCCGATCTATGGTGGCCTGTTGGTCTTTGGCGCGTGGGGCTTGGTGCGCCTGTGGGAATTTGGTGGGAAGGCCAAGGATGGCCCTCACCCCCTGGCCCCCTCTCCCGCGTGGCTGGAGAAAGGGAGTGGCGCACGAGATGGTGGGGATGCCAAGGATGGCCCTCACCCCCTGGCCCAGACTGGAGGGGAGGAGGGGAGCGCACGGAATAGCGAGGAGGCTACGGATGGCCCTCACCCCCCTACCCCCTCTCCCACGTTGTGGGAGAGGGGGCGAAAATATCGAGATGCTTGGGGTTCCAATGCGCCGCTTCTGCGCCCCTTCGCCCTCATCCCTATCTTAGTGATTCTGCTCAGTTTCGCGTGGGCCTATGCCTTTACGCGCATTTATACGCAGCCCCATTCGCGGGTGATGGCGGCGCAGTGGTTTGCTGAACACGCGCCGCCAGGTTCCTATGTGATGGCGGAGGTTTGGGATGATCCGCTGCCGCTGCAGGTGACACGGGCGACGTGGGGCGGAACCTATCAGGGGATTGGTTCGGCACCCTATGCCGAGGATGATCCGCGTAAGTATGTGGGAGGGCTCGGTGGCGATGGCTCGCGTGAGGAGGGGTTGCTCGATCAGTTGGAACGGGCCGATTATATTACTCTGACGAGCAATCGGGTCTACGATAGCACCGCCCGCTTGCGTATGCGCTACCCGGCGCTGATGCGCTATTATGCGGCGCTCTTTGCGGGTGAGTTGGGTTTTGAGTTGGTAGCCGAGATTACTTCATACCCGCGTTTCTTGGGCATGCCGCTGCCGGATCAGCCCGCCGAAGAGGCGTTTCATGATCAACATAACCATCATTGTTGTAATCGATGTCAAGGTCTTCAGGAACCTCATCCT
>RSAS01000344.1 GCA_003934145.1 Candidatus Viridilinea halotolerans
AAAGTCGGCACTACGATGGTAAAGCGCGAAGCCCCTTTCTGAAACCATGTCTAACTCTGCGAGCGCCCCTGACGGGCCTGCAGTTCGCTTAGCAGCAACCCCGCCTGTTCGTTGGAGAGCTCGCTACTCTGTACGCCGAAACGCTGCGCGATGACTGACTCTAGCTCCAAGCCTTGCTTCTCGGCGATGCGTTGCAACGCTTGCATCTGGCGCGCCGAGGCGGGTTGGTTGGCGAGGTTTTCGTTACTGCGCCCCCGATTCTCGGTGCTGTAACGCACCCGTTCGTCAGCCAGTTTCTTCAATTCGTCAATGAAGCCCGAGGCCTGGCCCTTGGTCATAGTGACAAGATCTACCGCCTGCTCAGCCGCATAACTCGCCAACTGCTCATTGTTCCACGTCAGGTGATCCTGCAGCGTCGCAATATAGCCGCGCTGTTTATCACTCGCCGGCGCATCGGGATCGCGCACCAAGACCGGCGTCGGTAGCGGATGAGCCTCGCGCAGCGCACGTACCTGCTGCTCAAGCGCTTCGTGCTGCGCTTGGTAGATGCGCCAGCCCAAGCCCACTGCCTGTTGCACCTCTTCGTCGGAGGCCTCCAGCGGCAGGGTAATCGTCTCTTCGAGCGTGATATAGTCCTCACCCAGCCGTATCGCGGCACGGTAAGTTCGGCTGATGCTGCGTGCGTTATCCATGATTAGGTTCTTTCTGGCTGTTGGGGTGGCGCCACCCCCCCCCGCCGGGGGCTTACGTAAGGGGCATGCGAGGGAACATGGTTCCCTCGCATGCCCTTTGGGTGTGACCAAAACGTGTAGGTAGGGTGCGCGAGGGAACCTAGTTCCCTCGCATCCTTCCCCAGTCCGCAGGGGTGTAGGGCACCGCCCTACAGATTCCAGTCACACCCATTCCCTTTTTGGCGGGCGGTACCGTACTGCGTTGCGGGTGGGTGTGGGCGGAAACCAGGTTTTCGCCCACACCCGATACCCGATACCCAATACCCGACACCACCTACGGCGCACAAATGTCGCAGGCATTGCGGCAGGGCGCGAGGCGTTGGCCGAAGTGGGCCGCCAGCGCCCGGTGGCGGCAGTCGGCGCTGCGGGCGTAGTTGGCCATCGCTTCGATGCGCTGCTCTTGGCGCTCGCGGTAGTCGTGGAGCAGTTGATCAATACGGGCTGCCACGTCGGCAGGCGCGGGCAACAGTTCCACCAAGGGCAAGCGCGGGCCGCCGCGCAAGCGCAAGTAGCCGCTGTCTTGCCAGTGGAGCAGTTGGCTCTCGATCTCAGCAGGATGCATGCCAGTTCGTTCGGCCAGCAGCAGCAGATCAACCTCGACTGGCTCGCCAGGGCTGAGGCCCGCGAGTCCGACCACCTGCTCTGCCAGCGCATCAGGGGCGGGCAGGCCGCTCAGGGTAATCGTAGCAAATTCGGGGCTGTCGAAGTGGCGCCGCAACAGACCGACCCGCTCCAGCATGCTCAACCCGACGCGCACGAGGCTCTCGCTGTCGCCCGGCAGGGAGCGTTGCAACTGCCCAAAATCAAGGACGTCGCAGGGGCCGCGCATGAGCCGCCGCACCGCCTTGAAGAGCGCCCGCAGATCGTCGCGGGTCAGCGACTCTTCGTTCAGCCACGTACTCAGACGCGCCTTGTCGCTCGCCGCATAGAGCAGCACACAGACGGCGGGCCGCCCGTCGCGCCCGGCGCGTCCGGCCTCCTGGTAGTAGCCCTCCACCGACTGGGGCAGGTTGTAGTGGATAATCGCCCGGATGTCCGGCTTGTCAATGCCCATGCCGAAGGCGACGGTCGCCACCAGCACGCGCGTCTCCCCGCGCATGAAACGCTCTTGGCTGGCGGCGCGGTTGCCCACCTGGGCGTGGTAGTGGTCGGCAACGATGCCGGCTTGGCGCAGTCCTTCGGCCAACTCTTCGCAACTCTGGCGCGAACGGGCGTAGATGATGATTGGCCCCGTGACGCGGCGACAGATGTCGAGCAGCGCCTTGAACTTTTCATCGCGGTTGCCCGCCCGCACCACCTGGAAATAGAGGTTGGGACGGTAGACCGAAGCGATCACGCGCTCACACGCCCCCAGACTGGACACAATTTCATCCTGAGTCTCACGTGAGGCGGTGGCGGTCAGGGCGAGCACGGGCGGGTTGCCGAGTTCTTCAATCGCCCGCCCGATGAAGAGATAGTCGGGGCGAAAACTCATGCCCCAGAGGCTGATGCAATGCACTTCGTCCACCACCATGCGGGCGACGCCGCAACGCTTCAGGGCGTGCAGAAAGGCGCGCTGGCGCAACCGTTCGGGGGCGATGTAGACCAAACGGTACTGCCCGTTGGCAATGGCGCGCAGGCGTGTCCCCAATTCACTCGCGCTGAGCGACGAGTTGATCAGCGTGGCGTAGGGGCGCGCCTGATCGGGCAGGCCATCGAGTTGATCCTTCATCAACGCGATCAACGGGCTAACCACCACTGTCGCTTGGGGCATCAGCAGGGCGGGGAGTTGGTAGGTGAGCGACTTGCCCGCGCCGGTCGGCATCACCGCGAGAGTCGGTGCGCCACTGAGCATACTCTGAATGACGCGCGCCTGGTTGGGGCGAAAATCGGCGAGGCCAAAGATGTCGCGTAGCGTCGCGTAGGCCTCTTCGGGCAGCGCCGGCGCACTGGCGGTGTCGGCATGGATCTCCACCTCCTGCAAGATCGCGGCAGGTGGAATTTTATGCAAACCCAAAGCCTGAATAACAGCTACACGCTCGGTCTGTTCTTGGGTCGCAAGCTGGCTACGCAGCGCTTGGCTGGCCGCCCGATCCTCGGCCAACTCGGCGGCACGCAGGAGGAGTTGCAGATCAGCGGTGACAGGCGTATAGCCGGGGCGCAGCATAAGGGCGTCAATCAGGCCACGCGCCACTTCGGCTTCGCCCTGATCAAGCGCCAACTCCGCCTGGCGGCGAACCGGCACCAGCGCCAAGGGATCGAGTTCCGCCGCTTGGCGATAGGCGGTCGCCGCATGCTCAAACATGGTCTGGGCGCGGAAGGCATCGCCGCGCAGCAGCAGCGTATAGTAGGACTGCTCATCTTCGGCCAGCATCGTCGCGAGCAACTGATCCGATTCAGCGAAACGCTGGGCCGCAAGCAGCGCCCGCAGGCGCAACTGGCGCCGCGAGCTAGTGGCGCTGCGTTCGGCATCAAGCTCGTCAAGGATACTCAGGGCCTCATTGCCCTGCCCCAGTTCTACCAGCACGCGCGCCCGTCCTTCGCGCAACGTCACCGCCGTAGGCTGCGCCTGGAGCCATTCCGCAAAATAGGCCAACAGCAACGCATAGTGTTCCCAACGATTGAGGTAACTCACCAAGCGCTTGCGTGCATCACCCGCAATCAGCGCCAGCGCCGACGCGGGGATATCGAGAAGAGGGTTGTGATCCATCTGCCTACTGCTCCCGTAGCCACGCCTCAAGGTCAGCCTGCGTAGTAAAGTCTAGCAGCGCCTCACTCAACGGTGCCAGTAGCGCCGTGCTCAAGGCGACAACCTCCGCTTCCTGCGTCTCGCTCAGCCCCCCGATCTTGCGCCTCAATTGACGCAACACTATTCCACGTTCACCATCGATCTTTCCTTCGATCTTTCCTTCATTATGAGCAAGACGCTCAATACTTGTCACAAAGGTTGTCATGCCAGACTCCTCCTGTTCAATCTGACGCATTGTAGCACGTACTGTCTCATCTATAGTAGGGGGCAGGCGCATGAGTTGATCCAAGAGCCGGTAGAGGTGGCGCAGATCTTCGGCAGCGTAGCCATGACAAAGAAGAGGTGCAAACAGGCGGGCATGTAGTGTTCCAGGGCGTACTTCCATGCACCGCCAAAATCGGCAGCAAGCTGTTCATCCATAGCCATTCCTTCCAGGGTACAACAAAGACCTATAGTTATACCGCTGAAAGGGGCCAAAAGTTACGGTGTGGCGGCGAAATTGCTTAGAAATTGGTTCCTATACATTACGTCAACCACAAGAGCAGCACCTGGGCCAGCACAATCTTCCCAATCGTCGCCATCGGGTAGACCGTAGTGTACCCGATGGTGGGCATGTCGTTGCGCGTCTGATCATTGGCGAAGGCCAACACCGCCGCTTGGGTCTGCATACCGGCAAGCATGCCGAGACAGATGCCCATCGGGATCTTCAGGAATTTATGGGCAACAACGAGCAAGGTCAAGGCGGCGGTGCAGGTCATGAGCGTGCCGGCGAAGAAGATGGCGAGGCCGCCGCTTTGCGCAAACGTGGTGACGAAGCTATGGCCGGAGTTGATGCCAATCCCCGCGAGGAAGAGCGTAAGCCCCAGTTGGCGAATGGTCAGGTTGGCGCTGTAGGGCAGGCTCCAGACAATCGGGCCGGTGCGTTCGAGCCAGCCGAGGATGAGCGCGACGAGTAGCGGGCCACCGGCGAAGCCGAGCGCAAAACTCATGCCGCCGGGCAGCGGAATGGGGACCATGCCCAGCAAGAGGCCCAGCGCCAAGCCCAAACTCAACGAAACCACATCAATCTCGGAAAGGCGACGGTAGGAATCGCCAAAGAATTTACTCACGGCATCCATATTCTCGCGGCGCGTCACGATACGCACCATGTCGCCCAACTCGATCACCGTATCGCCATTGGGCAGCAGTTCGCCATCGCCACGACGCAGGCGGGTGATAATCGCGCCGTGAGTACGTGGCAGATCGAGTTCGCGCAAGCGTTTGCCCGCAATCTCCTTATTGGAGACAAAGACGCGCCGAAAATCGATCGTATGGCGATCCAGCGCTAAATGATCAGGCGCCTCCTCGCCAATCTGCGCCATCACACGCGCCAATTCCTCCTCAGTCCCCACGGCACTCAGCAGATCATTGTGGCGCAGATAGGACGCACTCGTCGCCAACTCCACCTCGCCATTGTGCTGTAAACGGCCAAAGAGCACGCGCCAACGGAACGTGCGCATCAATTCACCCAAATTGCGCCCATCCATCTCGGGGCGGGTCACACAAATGGTACGATTGACCAGATGCTCATACCCCCCCCCCTGCGCCGCGAGCGCACGCGCCTCTTGCGCATAATCCACCTTCCAGAAGCGCTGCAGCAGGTAGGCCGTGAGGATCATGCCCAAAACACCCATCGGATAGGTGACCGAATAGCCCACAACCGGTTCAGCGAGCAGGGCGCTACTGACGCTACCCGTCCCATTCTTCAACTGCTCGATCACCCCGGCGAGCGCAGGCGTATTGGTAAGGCTGCCCGCGAACATGCCCGCCGTCATGGCTGGCGTAAGCCCCAGAAGCCGGTGGGCCGCCACGGCACCCAACGCGGCCAGCATAATCACACCGAGCACCAAGATGTTATCACGCAGCCCTTTACGCTGGAACGAAGCAAAAAAACTGGGGCCACTACTCAGGCCAATCGTGTAAACCGAGAGTACCAAGCCCAAAAGATAGACAATCTGCGGAATACGCAAATCCGGATGCAGCGCCCCAAAGGCCAACCCGACAAAAAGTACCGCCGCCACCCCCAAACTGATGCCCGCCAACTTGATCCGACCGAAAAGGTAACCGATTGCCGCAACGACAAAAAGCAACAGGAGTGGATTAGCAATCAAGAGATCTATCATGGGGGCTATGGTATCATACTAGGAAGAACAGAAGAACAGAAGAACAGAAGAACAGAAGAACAGAAGAACAGAAGAACAGAGGAGCAGAAGAACAGAAGAACAGAAGAACAGAAGAACAGAGGAGCAGAAGAACAAGTAGAAGCCGCCGTCCGGCGGGGTGTGGGGCGCA
Organism: Candidatus Viridilinea halotolerans; assembly: GCA_003934145.1. Lineage (GTDB taxonomy): Bacteria > Chloroflexota > Chloroflexia > Chloroflexales > Chloroflexaceae > Viridilinea > Viridilinea halotolerans. The sequence continues at coordinate 5,791 of RSAS01000344.1, forward strand.
GCCCCACCGAGTTCATACCCTCCCGCCGTCCGGTTTAAGGGCGGACAGAAAACGTGTGCGCCCCCTTCTGGAATCGCATT
>RSAS01000154.1 GCA_003934145.1 Candidatus Viridilinea halotolerans
GAGGAATACCAAGAGTCGCGTTCTCTTCCCCCCCCTCTCCCGCTTGCGGGAGAGGCGATGCCCTACACCCCTTTGGACGGGGGGAGGATGCGAGGGAACCGGGTTCCCTCGCGCACCCTACCGGCACATTTTGGTCACACCCAATTCATTCAGAGGTGCCTATGTTGATCTGCAAAGATGGATGTGGGGCGGAGAACCCTGATACGGCGAGCCAGTGCCAGCGCTGCGGGCGCGGTATGCACACTGCCCTCCGCCTGCATAACCCTGGGGCGTTGATACGCCACTATCGCATCAAGCGTGTTATTGGCTGGGGCGGTTTCGGGGCGGTCTATGAGGCGGAAGACATCCATGAGCAGGGGCGACACGTCGCCATCAAGGAGAGTTTCGACCCTGCCGGTCTATCCAGCTTTCAGGGTGAATTTCATGCCTTGCAACAACACCAACACCCCTACCTGCCGCGCTACGAGGCGATGTTTGTTGAGCAGGGTAATGCCTATTTGGTGATGGAGTTCATCCCTGGACAGAGCCTTGACGAGGTGCTGCAAGCCGAAGGTGGATCGCTGCCGGCGCAGCAGGTACTCGGCTTCATGCTGCAACTCTGCGAGGTGCTGGAGTATCTGCATAGCCGGAAGCCGCCGCTTATTCATCGTGACATCAAGCCGGCGAATGTGCGTTTGACCCCCAGCGGGCGCATTAAATTGGTGGATTTTGGCCTCTTCAAGCAGGGGAACGACGCTACCAAGTTGTCGCGTATGGGCCTCACCCCGGCCTATGCACCGCCAGAGCAACATCCGTTGGCGCCGGGTCGCACCGATCAGCGCAGCGACATCTATAGCCTGGGAGCGACATGCTACCATTTATTGATGGGTAAGGCGCCGATCACCGCATTTGAGCGCATCCAAACGGCCAAGCCCGCCCCACTTGTGCTGCATGAGCGCCACAACCCGCAACTTGCCCCCCACATCTCACGCGCCATCAACAAGGCCATGAGCCTCAAGCCCGACGATCGCTACCCGACGGTGGCCGCCTTCAAGCAGGCGCTCATGAGCCAACCGCACCACCCCAATACGCAGCAAGCGTTTATGTCGCAACTCATCAGACGCTTGCGGGCCATTCCTGGCATGACTGACGCCCATGATCGTGATTTTTGCCGCGCGCGCCTAGCCATAACCTTTCAGGACGGCACAACCATTCGCCTCTGGAAAAATCCTGTGGGGGTTGATCATGTGTTTGTTGCAGATGCGTTAGGGATGTTGCATTTTGGTGGCTTTGTGGGCTGGGCGCATGCAGCAGGTCTTCGCCGTGCTCTTCGTGCCATCCAAGCGGAGCAGGAGCGCATAGGGTCAGGGGAGTAGACGATTATTATACCCGCGTCTAACGCAATCTTGCGCTGCGCTTATGCTGCGTACTCACGTACATCCACCTGGGTGCCCGCTTGGGCGAGTTGCTCGGCGGTTGTAAGGAGTTTGGCAGCGGTCGCTTCTTCAATGCATGCCTCGCCACAATTGGGGCAGACGCGGGCCGGCACAGTGCGAACCACAAACGTCAACTTGCCGCGCGTGAGGGTAACCGTGGTTGTGCCACGCTCAGGCTCGGCCTGGCGGCAGATAACACAGGTCATGTGCGCCTCCTTATTGAATTGCTGGCCGCAAGTGAAGCGGCTTGTCCGCCTCCCCGCCTCCCCGCCTCCCCGCCTCCCTGCCTCCCCGCCTCCTCGCCGCTCCACCTCCCCGCCGCTCCGCGATCCTACTCCGCCACCACGCGCCCCGTGCCCAGCAATTGCTCCAGCCCTTGCACCAGCCCAGACGAGACGCTCACCGTGTGCTGCGATTGCAGGATGATGGTGCCCACGCCGTTGGGCAGGTAGAGCGTGACGCGGTCGGGGCCGTCGCTGGTGCGGAGCATGCTGTAGACCTCCTGCATGCGCTGAATATCGGCTTCGTGGTCGTCGGTGCGCGGCAGGTAGAGGCGCAGCATGCGCCCGCTGAAGGAGGGGGTTTCGCTCATTTGGTAGCCACCGTTGGCGTAGGGCGCGGGTGTGGCAGCCGCTTCGCTTTTGCCATTGCCGCTCCCGCTCCCATTCCCGTTGCCCACTTTGACCTGCGCTTTGGCGCGCGGCATGCTGATCGGCGCGGCGGGCGGGGCCGCTGGCGTTGGCGGGGCCGCCGCGACGGGCGCGGATGCCGCTTTGGCGGCGGGCGCAGGTTCGGCCTCGATTTGCTCGCTGCGCCCTTCGAGATCCATTTCGCTGGCGAGGGCCGCTGGTGAGGGAACGACCCCGTTCACCACCGCTTCAATCGCGTCCACCACCAGTTGCGTTGTGTCGCGGCGGTTCTCCACTTTGGCCTTGAGGCGCACGGCCATATCGTCTTGCACCAGATCGCCGCTCTTGTTCAGCAACTTGGGGAAGATCACCAGTTCAATCGTGCCGGTCTGGTCCTCAAGATTGGCGACCGCCATCGCATCGCCCTTTTTGGTGGCGATGCGCCGCACGCCGCTGAGCACACCCACAAAGTGCAACGTCTCGCCAATATGCTCGTCAGCGATGTCGCTCAGGCTGGTGATGCCGTGCATGTCTACACCCTCAAGCGCCTTGGCGACGGGATCATCGGCGAGGTTGACGCCCAGCAACTCCTTCTCCCAGAGCAGTTGCTCTTTCTGATCAGCCTGAGACTCGCTGATTACGGGCATCGGTAAACGGGCGACGCTCGTATTGGACGAGGCGCTACTCTCGCCAAAGATATCGAAGAGGCTACTCTGGCCAATCTCGCGCGCCTTTTGCGCCTCGGCCCCAGCACTGAGCGCTTGGTCGAGAATGGCCAACTTCTGGCGGCGCGTGCCGGGCAGGCTATCGAGCGCCCCGGCTTTGATCAGGCTCTCGACGCAGCGCTTGTTGATCGCGTGGCGATCCACGCGCCCACAGATATCTTCGAGGCTCTGGAAGGGGCCATTTTTGTCGCGTTCTTCGATCAGCGCTTCCACCGGCCCTTCGCCCACGTTTTTGATCGCCGCGAGGCCAAAGCGCACGCCACAGGCAAATTTGACGCCAGCGGGCCGTTCGTCGGGCAACATCTCCAACTCAAAGCCGAGCTTCGAGCGGTTCACATCCGGCCCCAAGACGGCCACACCGAGGCGGCGCGCCTCCAGTGCCCCCTTTGCAATATCTTCGGTGAAGCCACCTGCGCCGGTGAGCACCGCCGCCATATACTCCACCGGATAATTCACCTTGAGCCAACTGGTCTGGTAGCTGAGCAGCCCGTAGAGCGTGGCGTGGGGGCGGTTGAAGGAGTAGCCGGCAAAGGGCAGAATCAGCTCCCAGAGCGCATCGGCGACCTCTTGGCTGATGCCCTTTTTGTGGCAACCCTCCTTGAAGATCGCGCCGTTCTGGGCCATCAGCCCTTTGTCCTTTTTGCTGATCGCCTTGATCACCACATAGGCTTGGCCGAGCGTGTAGTCGGCCACCGTCTGGAGCAGTTGCATGATCTGCTCTTGGTAGACAATCACGCCGTAGGTGTCTTCGAGGATCGGCTTGAGGATCGGATGCAGATATTTGATCTGACTGGGATTATTTTTATTGGCAATGTAGTGCGGAATCTGCTCCAGCGGGCCGGGACGGTAGAGCGCGACCATCGCGTAGAGATCTTCGACACGCGTGGGCTTGAGTTGCATCAGGTAGCGCGTCATGCCCGCCGATTCCAACTGGAAGACGTTGCGCGTCTCGCCACGGCTCAGGCTGGCAAAGACCTTGGGATCATCGGTGGGAATCTCATCGAGCCACATCGATCTGCCGGTGGTCTGCTCGATATACTTGAGCGCCTCGGCCACCACCGAAAGGTTAGTGAGGCCCAGGATATCCATCTTGAGCAGGCCCATCTTGGCGAGCGTCGGGCCTTCGTAGGCGGCCATCACCGCCTGTTCGTCTTTGGTAGTGCGTTGCAGCGGCACAAGCTCATCGAGCGGGCTGCGGCTCACGACGAGGCCACAGGCGTGGGTACCGACCGAGCGCATGCGCCCTTCGACGCGCTGCGCATTGTCGAGCAGATCCCTGAATTGGGGCTGCGTCTCGTAGATCTGGCGCAACTCAGCGACGCGCTCGATGGCCTGGCTCAGCGTCACACCAACGGGCTGGGTGGGAATCAGCTTGGCGATACGGTCAACTTCGGACAACTCAATGCCCATGACGCGGCCCATATCGCGCAGCGCAGCCTTGGCCCCGAGCGTGCCATAGGTAATAATCTGGGCCACATTTTCGCGGCCATACTTTTCGGCAATATAGTCTAGAATCTCCTGACGGCGCGTATCGGCAAAATCGGTATCAATATCGGGCATCTCAAGGCGCTCACGCGAGAGGAAGCGCTCGAAGAGCAACTTGTTGATCACGGGATCAACATCGGTAATTTCGAGGCAATAGAGCACCAGTGACGCGCCTGCCGAACCACGCGGCAGACATGGGATGCCGCGTGAACGGGCGAACTTCACATAGTCCCAAACAATGAGCATATAGTCGGGAAAGCCGGTCGCATTGATCACATCGAGCTCATCGTCGAGACGCGCCATGTAGTGGGGCGGCGGATTGCCATCGAGACGGCGCATCAACCCCTCTTCGCAGAGGAGGCGCAGGTAGCTCGAGGCATCGTGGCCCTCAGGGATGGCAAAAGCGGGCAGTTGCACGCGCCCAAAATTGAGCTGAAGCTGACACATGTCGGCAATGCGGCGCGTATTTTCCAGGGGTGCGGTACCATAGCGTTTGAACTTCTCCCACATCTGCTCGCCGCTCATGATGTGGTAGCTCTCGTCCATGGCATAATTCTTCCCACAGAACTCCTGGTAGGTCAGGTTCATGCCCATGGCCATGACCATATGTTGGGTCTTGACATCCTCAGCGCGCACAAAATGGGTATCATTGGTAACCACCATGGGAATGCCCAACTCAGTGCCGATGCGCATCAACTCATCGTTGATGCCTTCAAGCTCCGGGGTATTCTCGTGGAGTTGCAGTTCGAGGAAGTAGTTCTCAGGGCCGAGCAGATCGCGGTAGTAGGCCGCCATCTCGACCGCCTGCTTACGTTGTTGGGCGGTAAGCGCCTGAATGACCTCGCCGGCGATACAGGCGGAAGTAACGACGAGACCTTCGTGGTGCGCCTCAAGCAATTCGCGGTCAATGCGCGGGCGACCAAAGATGCCCTTGCCCATGCCATCAAGGTGGGCGCGGGTGGTGAGGCGTGCGAGGTTGCGGTAGCCCACCTCATTTTTGGCCAAGAGCAGCAAATGGTAGTAGTTCTTGGCCCCCTTGGTCATCGCATCGCCGCGGCCACCGGGGGCCATATAGGCCTCAACGCCAATGATGGGGCGGATGCCCGCCTTCTTCGCCGCATCATAAAACTCCATCGCGCCATACATCACCCCGTGGTCAGTCAGAGCGATGCTATCCATACCCAACTCAGCGGCGCGTGCGGCTATCGCCTTGGTTGAGGCATAGCCATCGAGCAGGCTATACTCGGAGTGAACGTGCAGGTGTACGAAGTCTTTCATGGGCAAAAAGTCTTTACACTAGTATGACGGGAAAACCCGACTAACTGCGCTCAAAACGAATGTTTTCCACAGGCATATTGTCAATTTAGGGCTACATAATGCCTTTTTTAGACATAATGTAGCAAGATGACGAGCGCGCGGCGTGTCCGCTCATTATAGCATACGGGTATGGGCATGGGGGTAGTGTAAAGGTTAGATGGGGCTGTTGTGGATAACCCTGTGGAGAACTGTGGATAACTGTGGATAACCTGTGGAGGGATGTGGGGCCATGCCCATGGGCCAATACGTTTCAAATAAGACCTCACAGGTCTGCCCTGCCACACCGGGATACCGT
>RSAS01000136.1 GCA_003934145.1 Candidatus Viridilinea halotolerans
TCCTCCTCCTCTGGCGTCGCACACGCGCCTATCGGGTTCACCAGGATGATCATGACGATGCCATCCGCCGCGCGCTCGAAGCGGCCAGCACGGAAGGAGATGAACTGCATCTGGTCACCAGTGCGGATGACCACCCCGCGCAGGCCGACATGACACACGACACCCGCTGCGACCCTCCCGCTGCGCCGCTGAGGGGTTCCAGCGGGGCCGCGCTCATGAGGGCGGGTATACCGATAGACCCAGACCCGATCACCAGCGACAATGGCCGGGCGTCGCCAAGCCAGCCAGGAGATACCACCAATGCCGAGCGTGATCAGGATGGCGAGGATGGTCGTGATATTTGGCAGCATGCTCATCACTTCCCCCCTTCTGCGTCTGGGGTGGGCGGAGCCACTAGCGGGGCAAGGGGAGATGGGATCGGGATGAGATCGGCGGGAACGGGTGGTGAAGAGAGGGCCGTGTGCGACGCGGACGCTGGGTGCGGTGGCGGCGCGTGGATGTCAGCGCAGCGTATCCACGCGGGCGTCTGCTGCACTCGGCCCGCCGCGTCCTCATACGGCACCGCGATGGCGCAGATGGCCTCGCCGTGTTCCCACACGATGCCGCCGAGAACCGTGTAGGGGGTGTCGTGCGCCAACGCCAGATCAAGGGCATCGGGCGTGAAGCCGAGTGCGATGGTGGAAATGGAGGGTACTGGTGTAGGCGAGGGGGATGGCGAGGGAGAGCGCGGCACCGCAGCGGGTGCGGCAGCCGTCGGGGTGGCCGTCTCCACCCGCGCGGTAGGCAGCGCAAGCGAAATGGGAGCGAGGGGCAGACGCGGGCTACTGAAGAGGGCGCGCAGCAACAGGATGGCGAGCAGGCCAAGAATCAGCCAGGGCAAGACCGCGACGAAACGAGAAGGTGAGGGGAACATGGGCATACTCCGTTTTTTTGGTACACTAGGAATGCGGGCCTATGCGGGGTTTCACTTCGTTCCCCGGTGCTGCATGGGGTTGGAGCCATACAGCACGGCCCGCCTACGACGGCGAGTAGCAATCGGACGTTAGGCATGTTTCAGAATCGGCTATTCCAGCTTGACAGTTGTAGTGCCGACTTTAGTCGGCTTCCGGTGGCATCAGCCGACTAAAGTCGGCACTACAGGCAGCACAGAGTGTCAAGTGCGTTTGAAACATGCCTTATCTCAAACGCATGTGTCTTAGGCGACAAT